>SUXY01000054.1 GCA_015060705.1 Bacteroides sp.
TTGGGTACCGCTGATACCTTGCGGATAACCCGGGAAGTTTTCCACTTCGGTAGTGATGGTCAACTGACCACCAGGTTGGATACCTTCATACAACACCGGACTGATGTTTGCACGACCTGTATAAATAGCGGCTGTATAGCCGGCAGGACCTGAACCGATAATCAGGCACTTTACTCTTTCTGTACTCATAATCTTATGTTTTTATAAATTATCTCATGTCAATAATCTCTGCATTCGGATAAAGGGATCTGTTGAATCGGAAGATTTCATCTTTTAACTGCTGGTTGCCCTGATAGGAGGTAATGTTGATTTCACTCAAGGTCTGTCCGTTCTTCTCAAATCGCAAAGCCAATGGTTGGTTAGACTTGGAGATAAAGAAACGGATGACTTCCTGTCCTCCTGCTTGCTTGGGTGCTAGCACGATTTCATGTCCTTTTATCCCATTTCTCGTTAGACTGCCTTTGTATTGGTATGTATACTCATTCTTGTAGTTATTTAAGATATAATAAGGATTGATACTCTGCAATTCCTCACTGGTAGGATGGCTGATGTTCACTTCCTCTGTATCTGCTACATAACTCCATTGGTTTTTTCCGTCAAACCAACTTTGTATACTTCCGTTGTTCAGGTAGAATTTCTCACCTTTCAACAACAGGAAACCGGTCTCTGTTCCTCCAAATTCCAAACGGATACCATTGGTGTTCGTTAGTTCCGTCAATACCTTATCGAGTACTTCTGCTGCCTTAGCATCGCTTTGGGCATGAAGACCGAAGGGTAGGAGGGCTGTCATTAAAGTAATCAATAGTTTCTTCATTTTAGTTCGTTTTTGCTGTGTAACAAATTTCATTTAGACTTGGATGTTGTCCCAACGCATATCCAGGTCGGTCAAGTCAGCACAGAGTACATCGCGTGCTTTACTTCCTTGCGAAGGTCCTACGATACCGATGCGTTCCAACTGGTCCATGATTCGTCCGGCACGGTTGTATCCGATAGAGAACTTCCGCTGGATGAGTGAAGTGGAACCTTGTTGGTGAACCACTACGAGCTCGGCTGCTTGACGAAGCATCGGGTCCAGCTTGGTCATATCTACTTCGGCTGCACTGCTTTCTGATTCTTCGCTTTCCACTTCCGGAAGTTCGAAGGCAGTCGGGTAGCCCTGTTGCTTACTGATATAGTTGGCGATACGTTCCACTTCCGGTGTATCCACGAATGCACATTGTACACGTACCGGATCGTTGCCTTGCAAGTAAAGCATATCACCCTTACCGATGAGCTGTTGTGCACCCGAACGGTCAAGGATGGTACGCGAGTCCATCATCGCTGCCACACGGAAAGCTACACGAGCCGGGAAGTTTGCCTTAATAGTACCCGTGATGATGTTGGTTGTCGGACGCTGGGTAGCAATGATCGCATGGATACCCACGGCACGGGCCAACTGAGCAATACGGCAAATCGGTAATTCTACTTCCTTACCGGCAGTCATGATCAAATCACCGAACTCGTCGATGATAATCACGATGTATGGCATGAAGTGGTGTCCCTTTTCCGGATTCAGCTTGCGTTCAATGAATTTCGCATTATATTCCTTTACGTTTCGGCAACCTGCTTTTTTCAGCAAATCGTAGCGAGTATCCATTTCTATACAAAGCGAATTCAACGTTTGTACCACTTTGGTTACGTCGGTGATGATGGCGTCGTCACCGTCCGGCAGCTTGGCCAAGAAATGTTTTTCAATCGGTGCATATACCGAGAATTCCACCTTCTTCGGGTCTACAATCACAAACTTCAGTTCAGCCGGATGTTTCTTGTACAACAAGGATGTCACAATCGCATTCAAACCAACCGATTTACCCTGACCGGTAGCACCGGCAATCAACATGTGCGGAGCCTTGGCTAGGTCCACCATGTAGACTTCGTTGGTTATGGTCTTACCCAATGCTATCGGAAGTTCCATGGTAGTTTCCTGGAACTTCTTGCTGTTCAGGATGCTCTGCATCGGTACGATACGTGGCTTGGCATTCGGCACTTCAATACCAATGGTACCCTTGCCCGGAATTGGAGCAATGATACGGATTCCCAGTGCAGCAATGCTAAGGGCAATATCATCTTCCAGATTACGAATCTTGGCGATACGAATACCTTGTGCTGGCGTAATTTCATAGAGCGTTACCGTAGGACCTACACTGGCTTTGATGGAACTGATTTCAATGTCAAAGCTACGGAGTACCTCAATGATACGGTCCTTATTGGCATTCTGTTCGTCCATATCGATGTTGTTGTTATCTTCATCGTAATGGTCGAGCAAGTTCAAATGCGGAAACTTGTAGTTTTCCAAGTCCAATCGAGGATTGTAAGGCTCCAAAGCAGGACCCGTGTAAGCCTCATCGTCTTCTGTATGTTCGTCGGTAATGGTGAAAGGAGTTTCTTCTGCCGGTTCCACTACCTCTGGTTCAATCGGTTGGTTGGTTGCAGGCTCTTCGGTGTTGTCTTCAGGAACCTGCATGTTCCGAAAAGGGAACTCGTCTTCGGTCTTATCCTCTTCTTCAGGTTCATCTGTTTTCGGCAAGTCGAAATTCACTTCTGTCGGTTTGCTGTCGGTGTATTCCTGTGGCATGACCGGTTCCGGTCTTTCTTCTTCCTGAGCTATCGGTTCTTCTTTCACAGTTTCTTCCACCATCGGCTTTTCTTTTTTCTTCAGTTTGAATTCCGGATGTAAGGTCTTGCGGACAATGCGCATGGTTTCCTTGGTCAGATAGACACAGAACAAGATTGCAGTTACCAACATGAGCAGCCCCAATCCAGTAGGGCCAATTTGGGACGCAATCCAGCGGCTTACATTGTAACCGTGCAATCCACCCGGATAGACGAAACTTTCGGTGAAGGTACCGTCAAATACATAGCCTAAACCTATGGAGAACCAGATCATTAAAATCGTACATGACATGAACCATTTCCACATACGGAACTGATAAGCACGCATCAAGCGCATGCCCATGACGGCCAAGAATAATACGATGAAGTAGGCAGCAATACCGAAGCATTCGTTGATGAGGTATTCGGATATCTGTGCGCCCCGTGCTCCTGCATAATTTTTCACTTGGTTAGCGGTCTGCATCAGCTCGCCTGGTTGTTGGTTGTCCAATATACTTTGGTCTGCTGCCCCTGTAAAGAAGAATGAGGTAAATGCAAGCAGGAGATAAACCGCAAAAATCACGCTGATCAATCCAATGACGAAATGAGAGGTTTCGCTCTTGAATAGGGAACTGATGCGGTTCTTCTTTATTTCTTTAGGCTCTGGTGCCTTTTCTGTCTTTTTCTTGGCCATATTCGTTTTTATAATTGATTCTTTCGCAAATGTACATGAAAATCGCCAATTAATCATTCATTTCTTTACTTTTTTCTTACCTTTGCAACTTAAAATTGAATATATGGAACAAACAAGCCAAGTCATATTTGATAAAAACTCGATAGAATTTGTCACCGTAGCCGCTGAATACTGCGGTTTTATCGAACGTTCCCGAGGTGCCGACCGCAAGACGTTCGTCGATACGGCCTTGAAAATACTTCCGCTGCTCTATTTGAAAGCTTCCTTGATACCGGAATGCGAACTCATGGAAGAAGAACCGTTGGAAGTATTCGTAACCGAAGACGATTACGAAGGTGTCCGTCGGGCTATAGCCGATGTTTTGGGCTATCAGGATGATTATTTGGAAGTATTCCTTCCTGATATGGCGTACAGTGATACCCCTATCAAAAAATGCATCTCCGAGGATTTGGCGGATATCTATCAGGACCTGAAGGATTTCATCGGGGTGTTCCAATTGGGAATGAATACCTCTATGAACGATGCTCTATGTGTGTGTAAAGAGCATTTTGCTGAATTCTGGGGACAACGATTGGTGAATACGATGCGTGCCTTGCATGATGTAAAATACAATGCTACCGATGAAGCAGATCAAGAATACGATTACTAAGGCAGAGATAGCAGAGATGCCGAAGGTACAGTTTTCCGGTAGGGTATTTGTCATTTACACGGAAGAAGATGCCAATAAAGCGGTGGATTATCTCAAAAACCAACCATTGGTGGGCGTAGATACGGAAACTCGTCCTTCGTTTAAGAAGGGTACTTCTCATAAGGTGGCATTGATGCAGATTGCTACCCAGGATGTATGTTTTCTGTTCCGTCTCAATCGCATCGGTATGCCGGAGTGCTTGCAGGAATTTTTGATGAGTGATACCTTGAAGGTCGGTCTTTCGTTGAAGGATGACTTTCGGATGTTGAGCCGACGGAAAGAGGTACATGCCGAGGAAGGGAATTGGATTGACTTGCAGAACTATGTGACACGTTTCGGAATAGATGACCGTAGCTTGCAGAAGATTTATGCCAACCTCTTCGGTCAGAAGATATCCAAGAGTCAACGCTTGTCCAACTGGGAAGCAGAAACATTGACCGAGAGTCAGATGCGCTATGCTGCAACCGATGCCTGGGCCTGTGTGGAAATCTATCGCTGCCTGGATGAAATGGAGCGTACCGGTGATTACGAATTAATTCAGGTGGAAACGCCTGCTGTCATAACAGAATCAAACAAAGAATAAATATGTCATATAAAAAAGTATACCTAAAAGCTGGAAAAGAAGAATCGTTGAAACGCTTTCATCCATGGGTGTTCTCTGGTGCTATTGCCCGCATTGAAGGAGAACCGGAAGAGGGTGAAATTGTAGATGTATATACTTCGAAGAAGGAATTCATTGCTTGCGGTCATTTCCAGATTGGCAGCATTGCTGTGCGTGTGTTGACATTCCGTCAGGAAGAAGTGAATACGGACTTCTGGAAGCATCGTCTGGAAGTGGCACTCGACCTCCGTTGCAGCCTTGGTTTAGTGGACAATCCGGAAAACAATACCTACCGCTTGGTGCATGGTGAAGGCGATAACCTTCCGGGGTTGATTATCGACGTGTATGGACAGACTGCCGTTATGCAGGCACACTCTGCAGGGATGCATGTATATCGTATGGAGATAGCTGATGCTTTGATTGAAGTCATGGGCGAACGGGTAAAGCATATCTATTATAAGTCGGAAACGACATTGCCGTATAAGGCGGACTTGGGACCTGAAAACGGATTTATCAAAGGGGGTAGTCCTGAGAATGTGGCTTTGGAAAACGGCTTGAAGTTCCATGTGGACTGGCTCAAGGGACAGAAGACCGGTTTCTTTGTGGATCAACGTGAGAACCGTCACCTTTTGGAACGTTACTCTAAGGGCCGTAACGTGCTGAACATGTTCTGTTATACCGGCGGCTTTTCGTTCTATGCCATGCGTGGGGGAGCGAATCTCGTCCATTCCGTAGACAGTTCTGCCAAGGCTATCGACTTGACCAATCAGAACGTAGAACTCAATTTCCCAGGCGATGAGCGTCATCAGGCGTTTGCTGAAGATGCCTTCAAGTATCTGGACCGTATGGGTGACCAATATGACCTCATCATTCTTGACCCACCGGCTTTTGCCAAGCATCGTGATGCCCTTCGTAATGCGCTCCGTGGTTACAGCAAGCTTAATGCCAAAGCATTCGAGAAGATCAAGCCAGGAGGTATCCTCTTTACTTTCTCTTGCTCGCAGGTAGTAGATAAGAAGGATTTCCGTAATGCTGTGTTTACTGCTGCCGCCCAGAGTGGTCGAAGTGTACGCATCCTGCATCAGCTTACCCAGCCGGGCGACCATCCGGTGAATATCTATCATCCGGAAGGGGAGTACCTCAAAGGATTGGTGCTGTATGTGGAATAATTCCTAAAGAAAGATAGAACGTTATATAATGTCTTTTATGGTTTAAATGTACGTTTAAAGCAGGTTTATCTATCTGTGAATCAGTATAAGACTTAAAAGATGTTAATATATAATAGATTTTAGTCTAATATTATGCTATATAACATGAAAGTCGTATATTTGCACTGTGTTTTTCATGGTATTAGATTTAAGGTTAATGAAGATTGGGAGTCTGGGAAGATTCCCTTCTTTTTTTACCCCTAATGAAGCGAAAATGAAGAAAAATGTTTTTTGCTTTCTGTTTATTATGATGTTTTTCTTTGGTGTATGTTTCTTACTTTTTCTTTTGCCTTGATGCAAAAGAAAAAGATAACAAAAAGAAAAAATCAAGGCTGCACTTTTTTGCCTACTTCGGCACTTTATTCCGCTAAACAAAAAGAACTCGCTGTCGCTCAAACAGCTTTTTGTTTTTAACGCTCCATAAAGCACCTCCGCTTTACGGCAAAAAAGTGAGGCCAAACCTTGACGCAACATTGCTTCGCTCGTTGCGGTGGGTGTTTTTTTATATGCTCTGTTTTTATTTGTTATTCAGAACGGAACGAAATGTCGTCAAGACGAGTTGTTTAGGACTTTTTTATTCGCTTAACTCTTAATGTAATTTATGATAACGGAAACATACACCTCAAACAGCAAAGCGCATTTGAGTCCTCCGCTGGAGGACGTTGGAGGACCGGCATTTAGTGGAGGAGCGTAAAGAAAATCGGGCGGATTTCCGTGAAGAACAAAAAGCTGTTTGAGCGTAGCGAGTTCTTTTTGTTTAGGAAATCCACCCGATTTTTAGCTCCGGAACGGGAGCCGGCAGTCTTTCTTTTTTGTTATCTTTTTTCTTTCTGCTGCCAGAAAGAAAAAAGTAATAGCTTCCATTATGGAAGAAAAAATCAAAGTTTAATCTTCAATACCTTAGCACCATATCCTTCCAAAAGAATCTGAGTACACTGATCTGGCGCCATAGCAAGCGTCTCCGTATTCCCCGTCAGCAAATCCTTTGCCTTATAAGCATCCTTAAACGGAATACCCAAATAATCGAAAGCATGAGTCGGAATCTTTACGCAAGGAGCAGCCGGATTCTCATCAAAGTTCACCACGATGAACAACAACTCCTTACCAGCTTTACGGAAGAACGCATACTGACGATGCTCGTTGAAAACAACACCTGCCAAGTTTGCATACGTCAAATCGAAGAATTCACCTTCACGAATTGCCTTCTCCTTGTTGCAAAGATTCAAGAGAGTAGAGTAGAAGCCTTGAAGCTTCTTTTCTTCCTTGGTAAGCAACTTACCATCGTACTTGCCACTACTACGCCAACGGCGAATGGTATCTACTGTCCAATAATCGAATATTGTTGTACGACCGTCGCGACCGCTGAAACCTTCTTCGTCCATACCCGCTTCACCGAATTCCTGACCGAAGTAAATCATGACCGGATTGGTGTTCATACAAGCCGAAACCACCATGGCAGGAATTGCCTTGAACGGATTCCCTGCAAAGAATTCCGATGCAATACGTTGCTCGTCGTGGTTTTCGAGGAAGTTTAACATGTGCTTCTCGATACCACTCAAGCTTTGCCAACGGAACGGGATGTTGGTAGCCGTTTCATGACCGCAAGTCAATGCACGGAGGGTATCGTACAGACCCACCTTGTCATAGAGATAATCGAAATGACCGTTGAAGATATAGTTACGGTATTCATGTGGATTGTACACTTCGGCAATGAAGATGATTTCCGGATATTGTTCCTTGACTTGAGGAATCGCCCAGCCCCAGAACTCAACCGGAACCATTTCGGCCATATCGCAGCGGAAACCGTCGATGTCCTTGGCAGCCCAGAAGAGAAGAATATCCAACATCTTCTTCCAGGTATCCGGTATCGGGTCGAAATGTCCCCAACGACCATTCATGTAGTCCACGCCATAGTTAAGCTTCACGGTTTCATACCAGTCGTTGATGCTTGGCCAAGCATCGAACTTATCGTTACCGGTGGCCTTTGCCGGCTTTTCTACATAAGCTTCCGGTGCATACATGTGCAAGTCGATGTTGCCCTGCAATTGTTCGCCCGGGATGTAATAGAAGTTGTTCTGCGGACTGAATGCTACGGTATTGTCGTCATTTTCACCCAAATCCACCACACCTTCCGGTTTGGCATCCGAATGATACTGACGTGCAACATGGTTCGGCACGAAGTCGATGATGACCTTCAGACCGGATTTGTGAGAACGCTTCACCAGATTCTCGAATTCCTTCATACGGTCCGGAATGCTGTTGGCAATGTCCGGGTCGATGTCATAATAGTCTCTGATAGCATACGGAGAACCTGCTTTCCCTTTTACTACAGCCGGATGATCCGGACGGATGCCGTATCGGCTGTAATTATTTTGGCTGGCATGCTCGATAACACCGGTATACCAGATGTGGGTAGCTCCCAAATTCTTGATTTCGGTCAATGCCTTTGTGGTGAAATCGGCCATCTTACCACAGCCGTTTTCTTCGAAAGAACCGTTCTTCTTCAAACGGGTATTGTTGTTACCGAATAAGCGTGTAAAAACTTGATAAATGATAATCTTTTCGTTTGCACCCATAGTTTATTCAATTCCGTGAGCGTTAGCGTTCTTGTCAATCTTCTTGATAAGTCCTTGCAATACAGCACCAGGACCACATTCAGTAAATTCGGTTGCTCCATCGGCAATCATGTTCTGAACAGTCTGAGTCCAACGAACAGAAGCGGTAAGCTGAGCCACCAAGTTTTTCTTGATTTCTTCCGGACAAGTGTGTGGCTTGGCATCTACATTCTGATAAACCGGACACTTCGGAGTGTGGAATTCAGTAGCATTGATTGCTGCTTCGAGTTCTACCTTGGCAGGATCCATTAACGGAGAGTGGAAAGCACCACCTACCTTCAATGGCAATGCACGCTTGGCACCAGCTGTCTTCATCAGTTCGCAAGCCTTTTCGATACCTTCCATAGAGCCAGAGATTACCACCTGACCCGGGCAGTTAAAGTTAGCTGCTACACAAACGTTGCCTTCAGCTGTTACCTGAGCGCAGATTTCTTCAATCTTTTCATCGGCTAATGCAATGATAGCTGCCATGGTAGAAGGAGCTGCTTCGCAAGCCTTCTGCATGGCCATTGCACGGGCATAAACCAACTTCAAACCGTCTTCGAATGAGAGTGCACCTGCAGCAACGAGTGCAGAGAACTCGCCGAGTGAGTGACCGGCAGTCATTTCCGGCTGGAACTTGTCACCCATGCAGAGTGCAGAAATAACAGAATGAAGGAATACGGCTGGTTGGGTAACCTTAGTTTGGCGAAGGTCTTCGTCTGTACCTTCGAACATAATATCTGTGATACGGTATCCGAGGATATCGTTAGCTTTTTCAAATAATTCTCTAGCCAATTCAGAGTTTTCATACAAATCTTTGCCCATACCTACGAATTGGGCACCTTGACCTGGGAATACAAATGCTTTCATAATGTTTTAATCTATTTAAAATTTTGGGCAAAGTTACTATCTTTTTTCTAAATATGAGCTGTTTTTTACGGAAACTATTTATATTTGCATAGTTATACCTTAGACTCTAATTGTAAAACGTTATGTATTTATTAGGTTATGATATCGGTAGTTCTTCTGTAAAAGCCAGTTTGGTGAATGCTGGGACTGGGAGGTGTGTGGCGTCTGCCTTTTTCCCGAAGACAGAAGCGAAGATAATGGCTATTCAACCGGGTTGGGCAGAACAAGATCCGGAGAATTGGTGGGAAAACTTGAAGTTGGCTACACAAGCCGTTCTGGCGGAAAGCGGTGGTAAGGCAGATGAAATTGATGCCATCGGTATATCCTATCAGATGCATGGGTTGGTATGTGTGGACAAGAACCAACGGGTATTGCGTCCTTCCATTATTTGGTGTGATTCCCGTGCTGTTCCTTACGGACAAAAGGCTTTCGAAACCTTGGGAGAAGCCGCTTGTCTCTCACATCTTTTGAATTCTCCGGGAAATTTTACTGCTAGTAAGTTGGCTTGGGTAAAGGAAAACGAGCCAGGAATCTTTGAAAAAATCGATAAAATCATGTTGCCGGGCGACTATATTGCCATGAAGCTGAGCGGTACCATCTGCACTACAGTGTCCGGATTGTCGGAAGGCATGTTTTGGGACTTTCAACAGAAAGAAGTGGCAGGCTTCCTAATGGATTACTACGGATTTGACAAGGGATTGATTCCGGACATCAAGCCGACTTTCTCAGAACAAGGCCGTGTCAATGCATGGGCTGCTCAGGAACTTGGGTTGAAGGAAGGAACACCGATTACCTACCGTGCCGGTGACCAACCGAACAATGCGCTGTCGCTCAATGTGTTCAATCCAGGTGAAATTGCTTCGACTGCCGGTACATCCGGAGTAGTATATGGGGTAAATGGAGAAGTGAACTACGACCCGAAGTCACGTGTCAATACGTTTGCCCATGTCAATCATACTGATGAGTTGACTCGTTTGGGGGTATTGCTTTGCATCAATGGAACGGGTATTCTGAACTCGTGGGTGAAGCGGAACGTGGCTCCGGAAGGTATTTCGTATGCTGAGATGAATGCGATGGCTGCTCAGGCTCCGATTGGTAGTGGCGGTATCAGTATCTTGCCGTTCGGCAATGGGGCAGAACGTATGTTGGAAAATCGGGAAATTGGTTGCAGCATTTATGGTGTGAACTTTAACGTACATGACAAGGAACACATTATCCGTGCAGCACAGGAAGGTATCGTATTCTCGTTCAAATATGGTATTGACATCATGGAACGCATGGGTATTCCGGTACAGAAGATTCATGCAGGTCATGCCAACATGTTCTTGAGTCCGATCTTCCGCGAAACGTTGGCAGGAGTGACTGGTGCAACCATTGAACTCTATGATACGGACGGATCGGTAGGAGCTGCCAAAGGAGCCGGTATGGGTGTCGGAATCTACAAGGACAATAATGAAGCATTTGCTACGTTGGAAAAGTTGGCTATCATTGAACCGGATATAAAGAATTGTACCGCATACGATGAAGCGTATGGGCGTTGGAAGGAATGTCTAGAAAGAATTTAAATCATCAATCATAAAACATTAATATAGTATTATGGCAAAAGAATTTTTCCCTGGAATTGAAAAGGTTAAGTATGAAGGTATCGAAAGCCGTAATCCGATGGCTTTCCGTTACTACGACGCAAATAAGGTAATTATGGGTAAGACCATGTCAGAATGGTTGAAGTTTGCGATGGCTTGGTGGCACACATTGTGCGCTGAAGGTAGCGACCAGTTTGGTGTCGGCACCAAGAAGTTTCCATGGAATGAATCGACTGACAAAATTCAGGCTGCTAAGGACAAGGTGGATGCCGGTTTTGAATTCATGCAGAAAATCGGTATTGGATACTATTGCTTCCACGATGTAGACTTGTGTGCAGAAGCCGAAACCATCGAAGAATACGAAGCTAATTTGAAGGAAATCGTGGCTTATTTGAAGCAAAAGCAAGCTGAAACAGGCATTAAGTTGTTATGGGGTACTGCCAATGTGTTCGGTCATCCGCGTTACATGAACGGTGCAGCTACCAATCCAGAATTCGATGTTGTAGCTCGTGCTGCTGTCCAAATCAAGAATGCCATTGATGCTACTATCGAATTAGGCGGTACTAACTATGTGTTCTGGGGCGGTCGTGAAGGTTACATGAGCTTGCTCAATACTGACCAGAAACGTGAAAAGGAACATTTGGCTCAGATGCTGACCATCGCTCGTGACTATGCACGTGCCAAGGGATTCACCGGTACTTTCCTCATTGAACCGAAACCAATGGAACCGACCAAGCATCAATATGATGTAGATACCGAAACAGTTATCGGTTTCTTGAAGGCTCATGGCTTGGAAAAGGACTTCAAGGTGAATATTGAAGTGAACCACGCTACTTTGGCCGGTCATACGTTCGAACACGAATTGGCAGTGGCAGTAGACAATGGCATGCTCGGCTCTATCGATGCCAATCGGGGTGATTATCAGAACGGATGGGATACAGACCAGTTCCCAATTGACAATTTCGAATTGACTCAAGCGATGATTCATATCATCCGAAACGGTGGTTTCGGCAATGGTGGTACGAACTTTGATGCCAAGACCCGTCGTAACTCAACCGACTTGGAAGACATCTTCATCGCTCACATTTCCGGTATGGATGCTATGGCTCGTGCATTGGAAAGTGCTGCTAAGATGCTCGAAGAATCTCCATACAAGAAGATGTTGGCAGACCGCTATGCATCGTTCGATAGTGGTATCGGTAAGGATTTCGAAGAAGGTAAGTTGACTTTGGAAGATGTTTATGCGTATGCCAAGCAAAACGGTGAACCGAAGCAGGTTAGCGGTAAGCAGGAATTGTACGAAGCGATTTTGAATATGTATTGCTAAGATAATCTTCATAAACAATAAAGAGGTGCTGAAAAGCACCTCTTTATTGTTTATAACGTTTATTCTGCAAATTCCTTGATACGCTGTTCTTCCGAAAGACGGCAGATGAGCAAAGTGTTGTCCTTTTCCGCTACGATGTAGCCGTCCAGCCCTTGTATCACTACTTTCTTTTCTTGAGTTGTATGCACCACGCAATTACGTGATTCGTACATCTTGATGTTTTCTCCAATCAAGGCGTTGTTCTGTGCATCGCGTTGGGAATTGAGGTGCAAAGAACCCCACGTACCCAAGTCGCTCCAACCGAAGTTCGCCGGGAAGACAAAGATTTCGTCTGCCTTTTCCATGATGGCATAGTCGATGGAAATGCTTTCGCACAACGGGAACTGCTCGTTGATGAGCGTCTGTTCCTGGTCTGTATAATAATAAGGTAAGAGACGTTCGAATATCTTGGAGATGGCCGGTTGATATACACGCAGTGAATTGACTACTGTATTCACGTTCCACACAAAGATACCTGCATTCCAAAAATAAGAAGGCTTCTTGATGTATTTCTCTGCTGTAGCCAAGTCGGGTTTTTCTTTGAAAGAATCTACACGGTAAATTTCCTTATTATAATTGGACGGATAGCTTAAGTCTGCTTCAATGTAGCCGTAGCCGGTTTCCGGACGGGTAGGTTTCATGCCCAGTGTCAAGATAGCATCTGAGTTGTTGGTAAACTTCAAGGCAGAGTTGATGACACGCTGGAATTCCCTTACATCCATCACCACATGGTCACTTGGTGTAACTACCATGTTGGCTTTCGGATTACGTGCCTTGATTTTCCAACTCACGTAAGCAATACAAGGAGCTGTATTTCGGCGACAAGGTTCGCGCAAGATATGGTCATCTGCAACTTCCGGCAACTGACGCTTTACTTCATCTGCATACTTGTCTGAAGTGACCACCCAAATGTTTTCAGGTGGACAAATACCTTGAAATCGGTCCATGGTCAACTGGAGCAAGGTTCTTCCACAACCTAACACATCGATAAACTGCTTGGGGTAATCCGAGGTACTCATCGGCCAAAAACGGCTACCTACACCCCCTGCCATAATCACAAGATGATTATTATTGGAACTCATAGCTACATTCTATTTTTGGTTTTAAAAAACAAAGATAGCGATTTTTTCAGAAAAAGCATGTCTCTTTCGCAGATAATTCTTACCTTAGCAAAAAGATTCGATTATGAAAGGTATAGTATTGGCTGGTGGTTCGGGTACGAGACTCTATCCGATTACCAAGGGAGTGTCCAAACAGTTGCTCCCCGTTTTTGATAAACCGATGATTTATTACCCGATTTCGGCCTTGATGTTGGCCGGTATCCGGGAGATCCTCATTATTTCCACTCCGCATGACTTGCCGGGTTTCCAACGTTTGTTGGGCGACGGTAGCGACTATGGAGTACACTTTGAATATGCAGAACAACCTTCGCCAGATGGCTTGGCGCAGGCATTCATTATCGGTGAAAAGTTCATCGGTGGCGATTCGGCTTGCTTGGTTCTTGGTGACAACATTTTCCATGGTACCGGTTTTTCTACCATTCTTCGCGAAGCGGTACGCACGGTAGAGGAAGAACAGAAAGCTACCATCTTCGGTTATTGGGTAAGCGACCCGGAACGTTATGGGGTAGCGGAATTCGACCATCACGGCAATTGCCTCTCCATTGAGGAAAAGCCGGCTCAACCGAAGTCCAATTATGCGGTAGTGGGACTTTATTTCTATCCGAACAAGGTAGTAGAAATAGCCAAGAACATCAAGCCTTCTGCCCGTGGTGAGTTGGAAATCACTACAGTCAATCAGAAGTTCCTTGAAAGTGGGGAACTGAAAGTGCAGACTTTAGGACGGGGCTTTGCTTGGCTTGATACCGGAACGCATGATTCGCTTTCTGAAGCTTCTACTTTTATTGAAGTGATAGAAAAGCGTCAAGGATTGAAGGTAGCTTGTCTGGAAGGCATTGCTTACCGCAAAGGCTGGATTACCGCCGAACGCATGCGTGAATTGGCACAGCCGATGATTAAGAACCAATACGGACAATATCTGTTGCAAGTGGTGGAAGAAATCAGAGCGACAGGGAAAGCAAACCTTGATTAGTTATAAGTTCTAAGTTATGGAGGTAATCAAGACTGATATAGAAGGGGTTGTTATTATCGAACCGAGAATATTCAAAGATGCAAGAGGGTATTTCTTTGAAAGCTTTTCGGCAAGGGAGTTTTGTGAAAAGGTAGCTCCTGTGACTTTCGTGCAGGACAATGAAAGCTATTCCAGTTATGGGGTGATACGTGGACTTCATTTCCAGAAGCCACCCTTTACGCAAGCCAAGTTGGTGAGAGTCATCAAAGGGGCTGTGCTGGATGTGGCGGTAGATATCCGTAAGGGTTCACCTACCTACGGTCAACATGTAGCGGTGGAACTGACGGCAGAGAATCATCGCCAGTTGTTCATCCCGCATGGTTTTGCACATGGTTTCTCGGTTTTGAGCGAGGAAGTGCTTTTCCAATACAAGTGTGACAATTATTATGCTCCCCAGAGCGAAGGGGGTATCTTGTGGAACGACCCTAGTCTTGGAATCGATTGGCGCATTCCGGCAGAGAAAGCTATCCTTTCGGAAAAGGATTTCAAGCATCCGTTGTTCAAGGACTATTTCTCTGATTTTGAATGAATCAGCTCGTAAATCGCATGATTCTTTGAAAAAGTAGAAACTCATCTTCAGATTGTTAGAGATTCTGAATCTCCAGACAATCTGAAGGTGAGTTTTTACTTTCTGCCTTTATAAGCCAGATAGGCTACAACAAATACACCGATTCCGATGAAGACATAACCGATTTCATGGCTGTATTCAGTCACAGTTGCCATGAGTTGGTCTTCGGGAACGACCGATGCCAAATAATAACCGATGGCTGCAAGGATAGCATTCCAAATACCGGCACCAAGGGTGGTGTACAGCAAGAATGTAGAAAGCTTCATCTTTGCCAAACCTGCAGGAATGGAGATGAGCTGACGGACAGCCGGAATAAGACGACCCACGAAAGTGGACAAGGCGCCATGCTTGTCGAAGTAAGCTTCGGCATGCTTTACCTTTTCTTCGTTTATCAGACACATGTGTCCGAAACGGCTGTTGGCAAACTTGTATACGATAGGACGTCCCACGAAATATGCCAAATAGTAGTTGATAATCGCACCGATGTTGGCTCCGATGGTAGCAAAGAGAACAACAAGGTATACGTTCAAGTCGCTATTACCGCCAGCAGCCTTATAGGCAGCAGGAGGAACGACTACTTCCGATGGGAAGGGGATGAATGAGCTTTCGATGGCCATCAATAGAGTGATGGTCCAATAATTCAGGTGGTCTAGACACCATTGGATGAATGCAACAGATTCCATACTGATTTTTGTTTATTATTCTTCTTTTGTGCGGTTTCTCTTGTTTAATAAAGCAATGTTGTCGAACATGTGCTTGAATCGTTTATCGTTCAGGTATTCTTCGTCAAAACTATGGTTGCCCAGTTCCCACACCCGTGTGAGGTATTTCAGGCAGGACTCAATGTCGAACATACTGTAATAACAGCAAGCGGCCATATGCAAAGCTTCCATTTGTTCATCAGGATAACCTTCAATAATCTTTTTGCACCATTCTAGGGTTTCCGGGAACATGCGCAGGAAGAAATAGCAGTTGGCTACGTTATACATGATTTCGGATTGTTCATCGTCCGGAGAAATATCCAGTACTTTTTGAAACAATTCTTCAGCTTCTTTGTTCTGGGATAACTGTAAATGTAACATCCCTTTTTGGAGAATGGCTCCACGAAAAGCTGGCTCCAAATTCAAGGAGGCATCGATGTACTTCATTCCTTCTTCCGCTTGATAAAGATTGAAACAGCAGAGGGCAATATAGCTATAAATTTCTGACTTCTCAAAAGCTGTGAGCTTGGGACATTGCTTGAGCCATTCCAAACAGGTTGTTTTGGCCTCTGTGGCTTTTTCCATATCCAGGTAGCATTTCACTAACAGCGCATAGATACGGCTAGGCACCTGCGCTTGGGGTAGCAGTCGTTGATAGATAGCCAATGCTTCTTCGTAGTTCTCGTTCTGCATGTAACAAAATCCTTTTACTTCCAATGCTTCCAAGTTGTTCTCGTCGATAGCCAAAGCAAAGTCCACTGCTTCATGCGCTTTCTCGATTTCGTTTTGCGCGAAGTAACATTTGGCCATTCCGTTCCAGTGAGGAATGGAATAGGGGTTTTCGTCCAATGAAAGTTGGAAAGCTTGGGTGGCTTGTTCGGGATAACCGAAGGTCATGCAGAAGTCGCACCACAAATCGCGGAACTTCTGGCTGTTCGTTTCGTTGAGTCCTTTATCTCGGAGTTTCCCGATCCATTTGGCTGCATACTCCTTCTGATTGGCATCCATGTAAGTCATGATGATATCCAACAGGACTTCAGTGGATTCGTTCTCAGTCTGAGCTAGTTCGAGGTGGATAGCTTCGGCTTCTTCCATCCGGCGTTCTTCCATTAGCAGGTCGGCTTTCAGGAACTTCACTTCCCGGTCGGAAGGGTCTTCGATGAGATTCATCACTTGATAAGCCTCGCTTAGTTTACCCTTGATGCACAAGGAGCGTGACTTGAACACCAGGGCATCGGTATTGGTGGGATGCAAACGCAAGGCAAAGTCGATGGCTTCTTCCGCTTTCTTTTCTTCTCCTTGTCCTGCATAGTATTCAGCGATGTCCGTCAGTTCTTCTGCATCAAAATAAGTGGGGGTATGGCTTTCTGCCATACCCTCATACTTAGCTAATAGGTCTTTGAATTCCGGGTCCTCAAAGTATGAAGACAGGTCGTTGTTCATAGGCTTATTATATGGGTTTATTTATTGATTTTGCTCCAAGTATCCTTCAATGATACGGTGCGGTTGAATACCAAATGGTCTGGAGTAGAATCCTTGTCTACATTGAAGTAACCGATGCGCTGGAACTGCAAGTAGTCGAGTGGCTTGGCATCTGCCAGGAACTTTTCTACGTAACATTCGGTCAACACCTTCAATGAGTCCTGATTAATCATTTCCTTCATGGCTTCCAAAGCATCGCAACCCTTGGCTTCGCGGATGGCAGCCATTTCGTCGCGAGGATTTTCCACCTTCCACAAGCGGTCGTACAAACGTACTTCGGCCTTGAGGCAATGGTTGCAGCTTACCCAGTGGAGGGTACCCTTTACCTTGCGGCTGCTACCCGGCATACCAGTCTTGGTGTCTGGGTCGTATTCGGCATAAACAGTAGTGACGTTGCCGTTTTCGTCCTTGTCGCAACCGGTACACTTCACGATGTAGGCATTCTTCAAGCGTACTTCCTGACCCGGAGTCATGCGGAAGTATTTCTTCGGTGCATTTTCCATGAAGTCTTCACGTTCCATCCACAACTCACGGCTGAACTCGATGGTGTGAGTACCTGCATTCGGGTCTTCCGGATTATTGATGGCTTCCATTTCTTCCACTTGTCCTTCCGGATAGTTGGTGATGATGAGTTTTACCGGGTCGATGACTGCCGATACACGGGTAGAACGCTTGTTGAGGTCATCGCGTACAGCACTTTCGAGTAAAGCGAAGTCGTTCAAAGCATCGTAAGTGGTATAACCAATCTTGTCTACAAAGTTGCGGATAGATTCCGGTGAGTAACCGCGACGGCGGAAACCGCAGAGAGTCGGCATACGTGGGTCGTCCCAACCATTGACCAAACCTTCCTTCACGAGGATAAGCAAGTTACGCTTACTCATCAAGGTGTAGTTCAAGTTCAGCTTGTTGAATTCGTACTGACGAGGGCGGTTATCGTCCAAGTCCTGTTCGTTCTTTACCCAATCCACGAACAAGTCGTACAACGGACGGTGAGGTACGAATTCCAGGGTACATAATGAGTGTGTTACTCCTTCGAAGAAATCGCTCTGTCCGTGAGCAAAGTCATACATCGGATAAGCCTTCCAAGTTTCACCGGTACGATGGTGTGGGTGCTTCACGACACGGTAGATAATCGGGTCGCGGAAGTGCATGTTTGGGCTAGCCATGTCAATCTTGGCACGGAGCACCATCTTGCCTTCTTCGATTTCGCCGGTATTCATCTTTTCGAAGAGAGTCAGGCTTTCTTCTATCGGACGGTTGCGATAAGGGCTTTCAGTACCCGGTTGGGTCGGCGTACCCTTCTGTGCGGCGATGTCTTCCGAAGACTGTTCGTCAATATAAGCCTTACCTTCCTTGATAAGTTGGATGGCAAAGTCCCACAACTGTTGGAAATAATCGGATGCATAATATTCATTTCCCCATTGGAAGCCAAGCCATTGGATATCTTCCTTAATGGCTTCTACGTATTCCATATCTTCCTTGGTAGGGTTGGTATCGTCGAAACGGAGGTTACATACTCCACCATAACGGGCTGCAATTCCAAAGTCAAGGCAGATAGCCTTGGCATGTCCGATATGGAGATAGCCGTTTGGTTCTGGCGGGAAACGTGTCTGTACTCGATTTCCATTCTTACCTTCGCTGAGGTCTTTCTCTACGGCTTGTTCAATGAAGTTCAGACTCTTCTTTTCTGCAACTTCGTTTGTGTTCATTTCAGTCATATAGTTATTATCTTGTTTACACATTTAAACTGCAAAATTACAAAATCTTTTTCGTATATACATTATTAATTTATAGTTTCTCTTTACTTTTTTAATCTGTTGACTCTTGATGGAAGGGGAAGGTAGGGCTTGGATTGCTTCTTTTGTAATCATAAATATGTACAAAATTTAGTTCTTTTGTAAAGATGATTTTGTTAAAATGTATGAATGTCAAAAAATAGCCCCAATTATTTACAAAGTGATGAAAAATTGCGTATATTTGCAAGTCAAAAGACAAAAGCGGAGGTGCTGTAGGTCGGATTTTCCTACATTTTGATAGAAAAGAAGGGAAATATGTTGTAGGACATGTTTTTTTATTTGGTAAGTCCGAAAAAAGCCCGCACCTTTGCATCGTTATCCTGAAAACAATCTTTTTACCTTAAAAAAACTAATACCTATTGAAAACAAAAAAAGGAGTCTTTGTGAAAAGATTCCTTTTTTATTTTCATGAAGTCGTTTAAAGAAATATCTTTGCACAGTAAAAAATCTAATTATACGTATCATTATGGCACAACCTTTGGCTGAACGTTTGCGTCCGAAAACGTTAGATGATTATATAGGGCAAAAGCATTTGGTAGGAGAAGGGGCGGTCTTGCGTAAGATGATTGATGCAGGGCGAATTTCTTCTTTTATTTTATGGGGACCTCCAGGGGTGGGAAAGACTACATTGGCGCAGATTATAGCGAATAAACTAGAAACTCCTTTCTATACCTTGAGTGCGGTGACCAGTGGAGTAAAGGATGTACGTGATGTTATTGATAAGGCTAGAAACAACCGTTTCTTCAATCAGATGAGCCCCATTTTGTTCATCGATGAAATTCATCGTTTCAGTAAGTCACAACAGGATTCCTTGTTGGGTGCTGTAGAAACGGGTGTAGTTACTTTGATAGGAGCCACTACAGAAAATCCTTCGTTTGAAGTTATCCGGCCGTTGCTTTCTCGTTGCCAGTTGTATGTCCTCAAGTCTTTGGAAAAACACGATCTGTTGGAGTTGTTACAGATTGCAATTAATAAAGATGTATATCTAAATAAGAAGAATATCGTACTGAAAGAAACAGATGCCATGCTTCGATATTCTGGAGGAGATGCCCGTAAGTTACTTAATATATTGGAATTGGTGGTTGAAGCGGATGGAGCATCGGATGAAATTGTCATTACAGATGAAAAAGTGGTGGAACGTTTGCAGCAGAATCCTTTAGCTTATGATAAAGATGGAGAAATGCATTACGATATTATTTCCGCTTTCATTAAATCCATTCGAGGGAGTGATCCGGATGGAGCCTTGTATTGGTTGGCACGAATGGTAGAAGGTGGGGAAGATCCGGCTTTCATTGCACGTCGATTAGTCATATCAGCTTCAGAGGACATTGGTTTAGCTAATCCTAATGCTTTGTTGTTGGCTAATGCTGCTTTTGATGCAGTCATGAAGATTGGTTGGCCGGAAGGAAGGATACCATTGGCGGAAGCAACGGTATATCTTGCTACCAGTCCGAAGAGTAATTCTGCATACGAAGGGATCAACGGAGCTTTGGAGTTGGTACGTGCTACTGGAAACCTTCCTGTTCCTCTTCATTTACGGAATGCACCTACCAAGTTGATGAAACAATTGGGATATGGAAAGGATTATAAATATGCCCATGCATATGAAGGGCATTTCGTGAATCAGCAATTCCTTCCAGACGAAGTGAAGGAGAAACGAATTTGGCACCCGCAAGAGAATGCACCAGAAATCAAACTGAAAGAACGGATGCGTTTGTTGTGGGGAGAACGTTTTAATGATTAATCAACTAATAATATATGAAGATAGTAGTTTTAGACGGTTATGGACTGAATCCAGGTGATTTATCTTGGAAAGGAATGGAAGCCTTAGGAGAACTGGTTGTATATGACCGTACATCTCCTTCGAAAGTTATGGAACGATCGGCGAATGCAGAGGTGTTGATAACCAACAAGACGGTCATTACTGCTGAGCACATGTCTGCATTGCCCCAATTGAAATACATTGGTGTTTTGGCAACAGGATATAATGTGGTGGATATTGATGAAGCTCGTCATCGAGGAATTGTCGTGACAAATATTCCGGCATACAGCACGGCTTCGGTTGCACAAATGGTATTTGCTCATGTATTGAACATTACCCAACGAGTTGGGTATTATGCCAATGAAAATGCCAAAGGCCGATGGACCAATAGTATTGATTTCTGTTATTGGGACACGAACTTAATCGAATTGGAGGGCAAGAAGATGGGTATCGTAGGACTGGGTAACATTGGTCAAGCTACGGCACGTATTGCACAAGCTTTTGGTATGGAAATACTTGTGTTTACTTCCAAGGAACAATCGGCTCTGCCGGAAGGCATGAAGAAAGTGACATTGGATGAACTCTTTGCTCAGAGTGATGTCGTGAGCTTGCATTGTCCGTTAACTCCTGATACAAAGGAAATGGTAAATGCTGCCCGTCTGCGAACCATGAAACCATCAGCTATTTTGATAAATACAGGTCGTGGTCCATTGGTGAATGAACAAGATTTGGCAGATGCTTTGAATGAAGGTCGTATTGCTGCAGCTGGTCTTGATGTTCTTTCAGTGGAACCTTCGGTTTTCGGCAATCCATTGTTTAATGCCCGTAATTGTTTCATCACACCGCATATTGCTTGGGCTACAAAAGAAGCTCGTACGCGTTTAATGGACATTGCAGTAAATAATCTGAAATCCTATCAAGAAGGGAATGTAATAAATAATGTAGCTCGTTGATATGAATAATGAAGAAAGAATAGAAAAAGCGGTAGCGCTTTTCAAAGAAGGATATAACTGTTCCCAATCGGTAGTAGCAGCCTTTGCTGATCAATATGGTTTTACCCGTGAACAAGCATTGCGCATGTCTGCTTCTTTTGGAGGTGGAATAGGTCGAATGCGTGAAACATGCGGAGCTGCATGTGGACTTTTTATGCTTGCCGGTTTGGAAACGGGTGCCATTGAAGGTGCAGACCGTGATGGTAAAGCCCGAAACTATGCGGTAGTACAGGAATTGGCGGAAGAGTTCAAGCGTAGAAATGGTGCGTTGAAGTGCGCGGATTTGTTGGGATTATCCAAAAAAGAACCGGTTGTTTCTACACCGGAAGCACGTACTAGTCAATACTATGCGAAACGTCCATGTGTAAAAATGGTTGAAGAAGCAGCCCGCATATGGTGTGAATATCTCGAAAAAGCTACAAATGAAGGCTAATGATAAAGAA
>SUXY01000055.1 GCA_015060705.1 Bacteroides sp.
CTTTTTCTTCATTAGTTAGTCTTTTTAATGATAATAATAATGTGGTGCAGATTCTGGAGTATATCATATAATATCTCTGATTTCAGCCGAACTCATTAAAAAATCTGATTCGGATTTTTATAGGCTTTGGATTTGTCTGCCTATTAAATAGTAAGAGCTGCAAGTAAAAGTTTACCTACGGCTTTGTATCAGTCTAATATAATATATGGTATCTGTATTGGCTTCTCGGACTTGATTTTCTTTTTTCGGAAATTGGATTTTGGCATTTTAGCTATATAGAAAATATCTTCTCGGAGTAAGTGGATTCCTTTCTCATTTTTAGTAATGTAACCATTTTCTTCGGCTTCTTTCATATAATTAGATATAGTGCTTTTACCTATGCCCAATTCTTTAGCTAATTGGTTCTGGCTGTATTTTGTAGTATTGGTTCCGTTCAGACATAGACATTTCAGTAATATCAAGAATCCTTTCAGTTGTCTACTTATCGGCTCATCTTTCAGAAGTTCGGAAATCAGAACATAATGTTCCGTATTAAGAAAGTATCTGCATCTTTGGAATTTTCCGAATTGTCCTTTGATGTTAGTTTTGACAATTCTAACTAATCCTTTAGATTGGAAATTGTATAGCCATTCTCTGATTTGGTCAACATCTTTAATTCCGTATTCTTTAGCTAGTGTTTTCTGTTTGATGTATGATTCGTATGTCTTTAAATTGGCTTTCAGAGCCAGACAATAGAATAGGTATGCTTCTTTCGGCTTTAACTTGCCAACCATATTTTCAGTTATTTTGATGTACTTGGTCATTAGCAACCTTGGAATTATAGTTAGTGAAATAAATATCTCCTTTCTTTACTAATCTTCTGTAATAGTGATTACCAAAATAGAGTTTGGCATCCTTTTGAGTAATAAATGTCTTTCCCGTTGGTAGGTGAATAATCATCGGATTAAATAGTTAAGTTATTAGTTAGTAAGAATCTGAAAGTCTGTTTGAGTATCTTCCCGAAAAAGTTTGAAGTAATAGGTATTAGTATATAGGTATTAGTAAGTAGACCTGCTAAAATGAACACCTCGCACCTGCTAAAATGAACACCACTTTTTCGGACATTAGAAATTGATTTTCTCAATATTTTTCGGAGAGGTCTTTTTTCTTATGGACTATTGTATTCATATTCCGAAAAAGTTCCAAGTTAAAAAAACAGAATCATTAGTTATGGAGATTATGAAGCGATTTTGTGAAATAGTTATATCGGCAGGGACATTTTTTGAAATTTCTGCATTGGGTATAGTAAAGACAAAAAAATGAGATTTTGTCCCTAACCAACTAAACCAACTCACTTACTAATCGATAACCTCTTTTACCATTACTCTTGAATGGAACAGCTTGAAAGTAATCAAGAATAATGCTTGGTTTTATCTCCTTTTCTGGGTGAATGTTCAACGTTTCAAAGATTCTGCTAATCTCATTAACTATGGTGTCATTCAGATAATCTTTACCGATTGAAAAGAAGTTTTTAATTAGTCGTACAACCTTGTTCCCTTTACGTTGAGCCAATATCATTTCTTCATTCATCTTTCTTTGATTGTATTTCAGCTCTTCTATTCTTTCTTTACCCAAGACTTCGTAAGCTTCCACAATAAAAGGGTCAATTGCACGAACGGAATTGATGTAATCTAAAGCATATTCCGAATATGGTTGCTCAATCTCCGAAAGAATCTGAACCATTTTTCTGCGTTTGTCCTTGACTGAACGGCATTTACTGACAATCTTTAGCTTCTCGTCATTTTCATCATAGCCGCATTTAGTGAATGTAGGATTGAAGAAATGGCAATCGGTGTACCACTCCTTTAAAAATATGTCTGATTGGTATTGGCTCTGAACCAACACCTCGTTAATCTCATTATCTATGGCGAACCAATTCTTAGTGAAGTCTGGATATTGGAACTTGCGGAATGGCAAAGTTTCCAGAACAGCACCAAAAGCGAAACGGCTTTCTTTGTTTTCTGCACTATTATATAAAGTTTGGATCGTGGTGTATGCAAACTCATGAGCCGAGATTTCCCATTCTATTTGTTCCCTGCTCTTAGCTATGATTTCGGGATTCACTCTATAAATATGAGTAGCCGAGTTTATGCCATTACGAAAACGACCACATATCTGTATGCAGTCCGTGTCAATGTCAAGCATGGTATATTCGGCATTATATGGGTCTGTAATCATTACCAAGTCTGGCTTATATGGTAGTTCCAAGTCAAATGCAGTAAAGAAACGACCGGTGAAAAAGTTGTATTTCTTCATGGTTTCTGCACTCCATTCTGTATGGGCATTAGTAAATCCATATTCCACTTTCAATTTACTGCGACTTTTCGGAGCGCAATAAACGGCTGAATCTTCCAATAAGCCGAACTGATTCATTATCGAGTAGATTTCAACCACTGAATTAACGAAAAAACAAACGGTCTCATTGTGGCTCTCCAGATATTGACCAACTGCTTTAGCAATATTATAGGTATGGGTAACGGTTATATCCTGTCGATAATCGTAATCGGCAGTAATTTCTATAATCTCAAAACGGTTTTCTTCAAATCGTGGGTCACTGAATCCGATTGGAGTAGCGGACACCAGAGCCTTGCGATTAAACAGGAAGAAGTCATTCATAGGCATTACTATGTCTATTCTGTAATCCACATCTTTAATTAGTTGGTGGCACTCGTCTTCAAGCAAGAAGAAATCGGAATAGACATTGATTCCGCATTTCTCACAAGCTGATTTCACTTTACTAAAGCTTTCTGGAGTAGTCATAATCTTACGGATGCGATTTTCTCTTAGGTATTCGATAATCTGACTTTGATTCACACCCTCGTAAACACCTAACAGATTATCGTACTTGTTGCACTTGCTGACAATCACGGGAACATTCGGAACTACGATAATGGAACTTCTGTTTGTATCAAGTTCCAAAGTAGTAGCACCACAGCCTGGTATTCTCTTTGATAGGATGCAGTTTGACGGAATTTCATTCATTACGTCAGATAAGTATTGTCCTTTAGATAATGTTATCATAATCCTTTTTCATTTAAGTAATCCATAAAATCATCGCTTCTTCTAATGCTGAAAAACAGCTTGCCGAATTTGAATAGTCCTCTCAACTTCACGAAAGCCTGTGTTTCTCTAAGGAAAGGTATGCGTGCGATATTGCGTCGGCTTTCGATTAGTTCTTTCAAATGTTCCAAAGTAGCAAAAGACTTTGTCGTATCTGACGGAAATATGCCGAAGTCCTCATAGTCGCCTGTCTGTAAATAGTTCAGTAACCATTTCCAATTATCGGGAGTTAGCATGTATTGAAGTCCTGTAACTGAATGGGTACTGATTAGTGCAAATGAATCATCGATGCGAATATCAAGGTTCTTGCCTTGCTTCATCAATGTCTTTATTTCTCTATGGGCTATATCGTTGTTAATAGTAATCATATCCGTAAGGGATTAAAAAAAGGGGATGAAACTTGTTCACCCCCCTTCGTTGTCAGTAGTTAAGCTTCTGTCGGAATCAGTCCTTTTAGTCTCAATCGTTCTATGGCTTTCACGTCCTTGGCTGAGAAATAGATTCTCAACTTGCGTCTATAGCCAAGCTGAAATGTTACTTCAATCAGAGTTGGGCTAACAATATTGGCTTCTACAGGAAAATTGCATGGCAAGAAAGCTTCAAGGAGTTCTATCTTTAAATCAGTACCCATGCATACAGAATGTTCTGCTGCGTTATAGTTATATAAAGCATCCGTATCACCGATTGTTGCTTTCAGTACTGCTTCAAAGAATGCTTCGTCAATAGCTGATTCAAAATCACGCTTTTCATTACCAGAGTTGATGATTTGTACTCGAAGACCTAACATGTTGTCGATATTCTTGATTGTAAGTTCAATGGACTTGGAGCTTTTCTCTAAGCTCGCTTTCACAAACTCTACATATTCAATATTCATTTGAATGTTATTATTCGCAGTAATGTTCTTTAAAAAATCTAGTGTCATAATAGAATAAAGTTTATTAATGTTGATTTGTCGCCAATCAACAACGGGCGCCCATGTTGTTGATTGGTAGTCCAAGCTTATTGCCTAGTGTTGAAAGGTTCTTGATTCTCACTTACTGTTCTTCGGTGTGAACTTCCTTACTTCATAATAGAAGTTACTGCTTCTGGAAATGAACTTTCAACTTTACTATTCAATGACCGCTTGTTCTGTGACATGTTCTGTTAGTTATAGTTGTATTTATAGTTTGAAACGTTCCTCCACCATTCTTCGAGGAGAAATGTCCTTGGTTACTCAACATTTCAAAGACCGCTTGTCGTTTTCGACATTGCAAAGGTCAGAAATTGTGAGCAACAATATAAGGGGTAAAATTTGGTTAGGTTTTTATCCCCCTTATTCTGCTTCCTGTTGCGGAAGTGGGTATCAACATTTCAAAGACCGCTTGTCGTTTTCGACATTGCAAAGATATAGGGAATAAATAGTGTGGATAAGGGATAAAAAAATCCCACTACTTTATCCCCCTTGTAGGGAATAGAGTAATGGGACTATTATAAATAAGGTATAAGATTATAAAAGGAACTCTGGATAGATGTTGCTTGTACGATTCCAGAAGTCTGATTCTTTGTATTGTTTCAAGAATGATTTTAGTATTTCATCATCAGTTAGCCAAATTTCTTTCTTTGATAGCTTGGTAAAATGGATAAGTCGTGAAATCAATGCTCTTTCCTTAACAGAATGTTTTGCACCTTTTTTTCGGAATGTTTTAACCGATTCTTGTGTGTCGAAGAATTTTAAGAGTGTTGTTGCGAAATAATATATATAAGGTGAATCGCTTAAAGATTTGTAATCATCTTGTAGTTCTTGGTATCTTAAGCAAGTCCAATCTTCTGCTTCTTTCATTCGTTTGGCACAAGTATCAGCAATGAAATGTAATGCGGTAGGACTATCAATGGTTATAACTCCCTTTACACCTTTCACGCGAATATCCATTTTTATTTCGGTGTCTAAAGTTGACCCTGTTTGACCATCGAATCTTTCTACATGAGAAGTGATTGTTTCTATAAGTTTTTGTAATTGGTCATAGGCTGAATCTGCCAATCTAATTCCATCAATGCAGACTGATTCGCAAAAATCATAAACAAACAGCAGGAGAAACCAGAACTTATCTATGTCTAGTCCTAATTCTTCAATGTAATCTTGAATTTCGATATTGTCTATGTAGTTTTCGTATGTGAAGTAGTTGGTTAATTTGCGGTCGTTGTATCTTCTTGCAAAGATTTCCATTACAGGAGGAAGTGCACAAACTCTAGCGGTTAAGTCTGAGCCTGTGCTAATTTGGTCAAGCCCTATGCGTTGTGGCAATCCGTAAGGGTCTTCATATAAACAGCATTTACTTGCTAAGTCGCAATATCTTAATATGGTTCTTTCTTTATATGTGAATTCAAATTTATCTATTGGTTTCATGATATTAGCTATTAGTTATAGAACAAAGGTAAAAAGAAAATCTCACTCATAGTATGCCACAAGTGAGATTATTTACAGATTAAAGCAGATTCTTCATAGCTTCATCTACTTGCTCATTATCAAAACTATCAAGGTAAATTTGAGTAGTCTTTAAATCTGAGTGTCCTAAAGCTTCACAAATTAAAGCAACGCTAACACCAGATTTTTTAAGAACACTTGCAAATGAATGGCGGGCAACGTATGTAGTTACATTAGCTTCAACACCAAGTTCTGCTGCTAATAATTTGAGATTCTTGTTTACCTTTGCAAGAATCTTGTGTATGCGGTTCTGTTTCTGTAATGGTGTCTTGTGTATCTTCTTATCGAGGATAGGGAAGAGGTAGCCTTTGCTTTCTGGAGCGTACTTCTTGATAATCTTCATGGCTTCATCCGGTATGCCTATCTTTATTTTCTTATGTGTTTTCTGGCGAATGTATTGTAATCTACCTTCTACAATATTAGCATTAGTTAGATTAGCTATGTCCGTGAAGTTTATGCCACCACAAAGATAACTGAACACGAATATGTCCTTACTTAGTTGAACGTACTGCTGCTTGCCTAAATCTGGAACTTCCAGTGTGAATTTCAAGACTTCTGTTTTGGCAATGGCACGTTTCTGAGTGCTTGTGTCAAACTTGTTAATCTTGTAGTCATCGAAAGGATAATCTGACTTACGGGCGCACTTGGCTTGAATTGCTTTGTTGTATGCACTACGGAGAGTACGGAACTGCAAACTGATAGTAGTTTCTCTGTTGTTCTTGGAGCGCATCCACTTTTCGTACTTCTTCAACCAATCAATATCAATGGCACAAAATGGAATATCCAACTTGCCTTTGGTGAATTTCATGAGGGAGTTGTAGGAACTTTTGTAGATGAGGCGATTTCCACATTTGTTGTCTGTTGCAAATTCTTCAATAAGTTCTTTGTAGAATGTAGCAACGGTTTTCAACTCAAACTTATTGCCGTCATTGTTAAGCAGGGTAGTAGTGGTATATTCTTTCTTTTCCGCATTAAGTTCTAAAACTCGATTTTGTATTTCTGCCAATTTATCATTAATGATTTTCTGGATAATCTCTTTGTTTGGGCAGTTCGGCTTGATTCTATTCTTCTTGCTATCCCAGAATTTAGGGTGAATAGAAACACCTAAACTCTTGTATTGTCGCTTTCCATTTTTGGAAACTTGCAACATTAGCGGATTTTCGCCATTTTTTAAGGTCTTAGACTTGTAGCAAACTACTGAAAATGAGGTACTCATAAGTAAATTTCTGGTTTACATCTCGGTTTACATGCAACCCAAAAATCAGCCAAAATAAGAAGTTTCTGGTTAATGTCATGGTCAAGTCCAATCATGATAGGTGAGCTTTAGTTCATTCGGTCTAAATCACCGGATAGAACTATTGAACTTACCATTAAACAAACCTATATGAAAAACAAAAAATCAGACAGCTTCTTTCGATAACTATCTGATTCTCTGTGGGCAAAGATGGATTCGAACCACCGAAGGCGTAAGCCAGCAGATTTACAGTCTGCCCCATTTGGCCACTCTGGTATTTGCCCAACATGTTTGTTTTTAAAAAATCAGATAGCTCAAAAGAACTATCTGATTTCTAAGAGCGGAAGACGGGGCTCAAACCCGCGACCCTCAGCTTGGAAGGCTAATGCTCTATCAACTGAGCTACTTCCGCAATTTTAGTGGGCAAAGATGGATTCGAACCACCGAAGGCGTAAGCCAGCAGATTTACAGTCTGCCCCATTTGGCCACTCTGGTATTTGCCCATTCGCTTTTGATTCACTTGCCTTTGTAGGTTCGTTTCTCAATTGCGATGCAAAGGTACTGCTTTTTTTTGAATCCGCAAATGTTTTGGGAATTTTTTTTCAAAAAGCTTCGTTCCTTTGCTGAAATGTCCGTTTATTTCTTCAACTGACGCTTGAAATCAATCATCTTGATGGCAGTCACGGCACATTCATCTCCCTTGTTGCCCAGGCATCCGCCGGCACGGTCTTCGGCCTGTTGCATGTTGTTGGTGGTAATCAAGCCATAGATGACAGGGATGTCGGTAGTAGCGTTCAAGTGAGCGATGCCTTGAGTGGTACCGGCACATACATAGTCGAAGTGAGGAGTGTCGCCGCGAACCACACAGCCAATGGCAATCACGGCATCTACCTTGCCGCTCTGAATCATCTGGGCCGAACCGAAGGTCAGTTCGAAACTGCCCGGTACATGCTGCACCAAGATGTTTTCGTCTTTTGCACCGTGTGTCTGGAGGGTCTTTACGGCTCCTGCCAACAAAGCACCGGTTATGTTGTAGTTCCATTCGGATACCACGATGCCGAAACGCATATCGGCTGCATTGGGAACGGAGTTGAAATCGTAATCGCTGAGGTTGTGATAAGCTGTTGCCATAATATAAGGTATTAAAAAAGCACGGAGTCATTCCGTGCTTTTATGTTTGTCAATTAAAATGTCTTACTTTACAGTAGCACGTTCAATGTACTTGTCGATGTCCATAGACTGGTACGAGTTGAAGTACTTGTCCTTGATAGTCTGGTAAGCGTTGACTGCTTCGCTGCTCTTACCCAACTTTTCGTAGATCTGACCTGCCTGGATCAAGTAGATTGGGCTCAATGCATGGCTGTTAGCCTTGTCTGCTGCCTTTACCAAAGTAGCAGCTGCCTTGTCAAGCTGCCCCAACTGTGCGTAGCAGTTACCCATGGTAGCCATCAAAGCCGGAGTAACCAACTGGTCGTCTGCGCTGAACTGATCCAAATACTTGATGGCATTTTCGTATTGGCCCAACTGTGCGTAGCAGATACCTGCATAAGCGTTGGCCAACTTGCCGGCATCTGTACCGCCGAATTCGTCAGCTACCTTCAAGAGGCCTGCAAAACCCAAGCTATCGCCGTTCAATGCCATTTCATAATTGTCTGCCATGAAATATTGTTCGCCTCTGAACAATGCTTCGCTAGCTTTCTTTTCGTTCGGTTCTGAAATGAAGTGTTGATAACCCAATACACCGCCAACTACGATTACGATAGCAGCGATACCTGCCAAAAACTTGTTTTTGTACTTGATGATGAACGCTTCAGAAGAGCTCATCGCCTGATCCAAATCCAATGGATCTGGAGTTTGTTTTTTTTCTGCCATTTTTATCTTAACTTTTTATTATTTTTTATCGAGATAGTTTTCGGGCAGCAAAAATAGTCTATTTATGTGTATTTATGAAATTTACGGGCACATTTTTTTAGTTATTCCCTTTTTTATCCCTATTTTTGTGTTCCCAAAAATTGGATGACCTATGATTTTAAAGCAGATTTCTATCTTGAATTATAAAAACCTGGAACAGGTGGACTTGGCGTTTTCTCCCAACATGAACTGTTTCATCGGACAGAACGGAATGGGGAAAACCAACCTCCTGGATGCGGTGTATTACCTTTCTTTCTGCAAGAGTGCCACGAATCCCATCGATTCGCAGAACATGATGCACAACCAGGATTTTTTTGTCATCCAGGGCTTTTATCAGACGGAGCTGGGGGATGTGGAAGAGGTATATTGTGGCATGAAACGCCGTCAGAAGAAGATGTTCAAGCGCAACAAGAAGGAGTATTCCCGCCTCTCGGACCACATCGGCTTCATTCCGTTGGTCATGGTCTCGCCGTCGGATGCAGAGCTGATTTCCGGTGGGAGCGAGGAGCGTCGCCGCTTCATGGATGTGGTGATTTCGCAATACGATAAGGAATATCTGGAGGCTTTGATCCGATACAACAAGGCGTTGCAGCAGCGCAACACGTTGTTGAAAGCTGAACAGGAACCGGACGAAGAGCTGCTCAGTGTGTGGGAGGAGATGATGGCGGCTACCGGCGAGGTGGTGTACCGCAAGCGTTGCGAGTTCATCAACGAGTTCATCCCTACGTTCCAGACGTTCTATTCGCATATCTCGCAGGATCAGGAGCAGGTAAATCTCACATACCAGTCGCATGCCAGCCAGGGCAACTTGCTGCAGTTGATTCAGGAGCATCGCGGGAAGGACCGCATCATGGGCTATTCCTTGAAGGGGGTTCATAAGGACGATTTGGTGATGCAGATCGGGGAGTATCCCATCAAGCGGGAAGGTTCCCAAGGACAGAACAAGACGTACCTCATTGCGCTGAAGTTGGCGCAGTTCGATTTCTTGCGCCGTACCGGCAGCAATACCACTCCGTTGCTGCTGTTGGACGATATCTTCGATAAGTTGGATGCTTCCCGCGTGGAACAGATTGTGAAGCTGGTGGCAGGGGACAAGTTCGGTCAGATCTTTATCACGGATACCAACCGGGAACATCTGGACAAGATTATGCAGAAAATCGAAGGCGATTACAAGGTGTTCAGCGTAGAAAACGGTCGGATTCAAGAACGGAAAGGCGAGGAAGCATGAGAAGGAATGATGCGGAACAGATAGGCGAAATGATCCGGAAATTCTTCCGACAGAACGGGCTGGAATCTCCGTTGAATGAATACCGGTTGGTCCAAGCGTGGCGTGACGTGGTGGGACCGGTCATCACCCGTTATACCAGCAATTTGTACATCAAGAACCAGGTGCTGTATGTACACCTTACTTCATCGGTGCTCCGGCAGGAGTTGATGATGGGGCGTGATTTGTTGGTTCGTAATTTGAATAATTACGTAGGGGCACAGGTTATTGTGAATATTATTTTCCGATAATTATATCCACCTTCCTTCCTCCGTCCAAACCTCATCCATTTTCCGGTCGAACGGTTCGCACGGAATTTCTTCCCGGGCTTGGAACCGGTAGCAGATACCGATGTTGTAGCTATTCAGATAGGGCAGAAGCTTGTCGTAATATCCCTTTCCGCGTCCTAGGCGATTGCCTTGCCGGTCGAACGATACCCCCGGGATGATGCCGAACTCAATTTCCTCAAAGGAGGTAAAGTTCTCGCCTGTCGGCTCTTCGATGCCGAAGGCACCTACCTTCAAACAATCCTTTCCCGTATAATGACGGAGTTCCAGGATATCTCCCACCACGACCGGCAGGAGAATCTTCTTGGTGGTATGCCATTTTTCCACAAAGGCATGCGTCTGCACTTCATCGCCCAACGAGTGGTAGCACAAGATGGTCTGTGCGGTGATGAAGCGCGGATGCTCTTCCACCTGCTTAAGCAACGCAGTAGAAATCGTCATTAGCTCGTTGGCTGGATGACGCTTTTTCTCTTCCTTGATCTGCTTTCGCAATTGCTTTTTCTGTTCCTTCATGAGCGGTTTCCGGTTTTTGTTCAGGAGCTTGCGGGAACGATTCTCCCGCTTCCAATACTTCCAATGCCTTCTGGACGGTCTTGTCCGACTGGTTCAGGAATTTCAGGTATTCCTCCATGTTCAGCATATTATAGATGATGTTGCCATACAGGTTCCGGTTGAACAGTTCCTTCGACTTGTACATCTGGAGGTTGCGGCGCTTCAGTCCCTTGGTTTCTGCAAAGTTGGCAAACTTTTCCAGGATGTTCTGCTTTTTCAGGTACTTCAGCAGCTCGTCCCAAGTCTCGTACTGCTGCAAGGTCTGACGGTTCTTGTCGGTGTACTGGAACGAGAACTGGATGGTCAATCCCCGGTTCATGGCAGCGTTGAAGTACGAAGACACACCGGTGGTATCTTGCGGCACGAAGATGTCCGGCATGATGCCGCCGCCCCCGTATACCGGACGACCCAGTGAGGTGTAATAGATGTGGCTCTCGTCCTGTTTGATGCTGTCCTGCGAGAAGAATTCCCCGTGTTCGTAGCGCTTCAGGATGTCGAGTTCGTATTGTTTGTCGTTTCCTTTCTTGTACGGTTTCTGGATGCAACGGCCCGATGGGGTATAGTAACGGGCGATGGTCAGGCGGATGGCAGAGCCGTCGTTGAACTCAATCGGTTGCTGTACCAACCCCTTGCCGAAGGAGCGGCGGCCGATGATGGTTCCGCGGTCGTTGTCCTGGATGGCACCGGCAAAGATCTCGCTGGCCGAAGCCGAACCTTCGTCCAACAAGACGATGACCGGCAATTGCTGGCTGCTTCCGGTACCGTTGGAAGGATAGTTCTCGCGGGGTACGTTGCGTCCTTCGGTGTAGACTATCAGACGGCCTTTCGGCAGGAACTCATTCACCATCTGGATGGCAGCTCCCATGTAACCGCCTGTGTTTCCGCGCAAGTCGATGATCATCCCTTCGCACTGTTGCTGATGCAATTGGGCGAGGGCAATCAACATTTCCGGATATGTGGTTTCGCCGAACTTGTTGATCTTGATGTAGCCGAATTTTTCATTGATCATGTAGGCAGCGTCCAGACTTTTTACCGGAATGTCACCGCGGATGATGGTAAAGTGGAGCAATTCCTTTTCGCCTTGGCGGTACACACCCAACTTCACTTCGCTTCCCTTCGGCCCCTTGAGGCGCTTCATCGATTCGTTGTTGGTTACGATCTTGCCCACGAAAGCCGAGTCATCGATTTCCACGATACGGTCGCCCGGCATGATGCCCACCTTTTCGGAAGGACCGCCCGAAATCACGTCGCTGATGTGGATGGTATCCTGTTGGATGGTAAACTGTACTCCGATACCGCTGAAGCTGCCTCGCAAGTCGTCGTTTACAGCCTGCAGGTCCTTGGCTGGGATGTACGAAGAGTGCGGGTCCAGTTCGCCCAGGATCTGTGGCATGGCATCTTCAATCAGTTGGCTCATGTTGACGGTATCCACATATTGGTCGTTGATGATGCGCAACAAGCCCGTCAGCTTGTTGGCGTTCAGGTTGATCATGCCCGGTCCGGAGTTGCCTTCGGCAAATCGGTTGGCATAGAACGTTCCGATAAAAATACCCAGCACGATGCTGGTAGCTATAATAACAGGTATATAACGTGTTCTTTTATTGGATTCCATGGTTGTGCTTATTCTTCTTTGTTAGCGTTTACATATACCACTTCGATATTGGCTTTCTTGAGCAGTTCCAGTCCGTCTTCCAGACGGTATTTTTCCGAGTATACCACTCGCTTGATACCGGCTTGGATAATCAGCTTGGCACATTCGATGCATGGCGAAGCGGTCACGTAAAGCGTCGCCCCGTTGCTGCTGTTGTTCGAGCGGGCAATCTTGGTGATGGCATTGGCTTCTGCATGGAGCACGTACGGCTTGGTCACCCCGTTGTCGTCCTCACAGATATTTTCAAAACCGGATGGCGTACCGTTGTATCCATCGGAGATAATCATTTGGTTCTTGACAATCAAGGCCCCCACTTTACGGCGGGTACAATACGAGTTTTCCGCCCAAATGCTGGCCATACGGATGTATCGCTTGTCGAGTGTCAGTTGTTTTTCATTCATCGTATTCATGGTTATTTGTCTGAATAATGTCCTAATTGTACGTACGATTTCTTGTCTTCCGGGGCAATCTTCAGGTAGTTGCTGTCCCCTTTATAATAGGCTGCACTTTTCAGTGCATCAATCAGTTGCTTGGCCTTTCCGCTCGGAGCGGCAGTCGTCTTGAGGTTGGTGATGGATAGGGTGCGGTCCTTGCCGTTGGCGCTCCATTGGGCGGTAAACGTCCCGTTGTTCACCTGTCCTTGCAGGGAACCGTCTTCCATAAAGGTCACGGTCATGTGGTTCAGTGCCTTGAAGTCCTCTTCCTTGGTGTATACCGGTCGGGCACCGTCGTTCACCCTGTTCCAGTCACCTCCGTTGTAGAAGTTACCCACGTTCCAGGTACCGCTGATAAAGATTTCGTCGATGTCGTCTTCGGTGTTGCAGCTGCTCAGTAGTGGAAGCAGCAAAAGCATATACAAGAGATGTTTCAGTTTCATAATCGTAATGGATTAGTTGATAATACCGTTTCTTTTCAGCAGGGCATCGATGCTCGGTTCCTGTCCGCGGAAACGCTTGTACAGTACCATTGGATGTTCGGTGCCCCCTTTCGATAACACATTTTCGCGGAAAGAGTTTGCCGTTTCCGCATGGAAGATGCCGTTTTTCTGGAAGAGCGAGAATGCATCGGCGTCCAGCACTTCCGCCCACTTATAGCTATAGTAACCGGCCGAATAGCCGCCTGCCATGATGTGCGAGAACTGCACGGTCATACATGTCTCGGCAATGTCCGGTAATACTTGTGTCTTTTCCCAGGCCGCTTTCTCGTAGCTGCGCACATCGCCGTCGAACGGTTCGGTGCGGGTGTACCACGCCATGTCCAGCAAACCGAAGCTCAGTTGTCTCAGACATGCATACGCCACGTTGAAGTTCGAGGCATCCACAATGCGCTGGATCATTTCTTCCGGGATGTTTTCACCGGTTTCGTAATGCTTGGCAAAGGTATTCAGAAAATCCTTTTCGATGGCGAAGTTCTCCATGATCTGTGAAGGCAGTTCCACGAAATCCCAGTACACATTGGTACCGCTCAGGCTCTGGTAAGTGGTATTGGCAAACATCCCGTGCAAGGCGTGTCCGAACTCGTGCAGGAAGGTGTTTACTTCCGAGAAAGTGAGCAGGGCCGGCTTGTCTGCCGATGGCTTGGTGAAGTTCATGGTCACCGACACATGCGGACGGCTGTTGCCGTTTTCGTCCTTCCACTGTTCCTTGTAGCTGGTCATCCATGCACCGGAGCGCTTGCTGGCTCTCGGGTGGAAGTCGGTATAGAGTACGGCCAGGAAACTGCCGTCGCGGTCGAACACTTCGTATGCTTTCACATCGGCATGATACACCGGGATGTCCTTGTTTTCCCGGAAGGTGATGCCATACAGGCGGGTCGCCAGTCCGAAGACCCCGTCAATCACGCGGTTCAGTTCAAAGTAGGGGCGGAGGGCTTCTTCGTCCCAGTTGAATTTCTTTTCTTTCAGTTTTTCCGAATAGTATGCCCAGTCCCACGGCATCAGGGTAAAGTCTTCCCCTTCCAGCTCCTTGGCCAAGGCAGTAACCTCTTCCACTTCGCGGTGGGCGGTCGGTGCGTAGGCTTCCAGCAACTGGTTCAGCAACTGGTACACGTTGCCGCTGTTTTCCGCCATGCGGCGGGTCAGCACATAGTCGGCAGCAGTGGAGAAGCCCAGCAGCTGGGCACGTTCCAGGCGGAGGTTCACCAGTTTCTTCACAATCTCCAGGTTGTTGTACTCGTTGTCGTGGGTACACTGGGTATTGTAGGCCATGTACAGCTGTTGGCGGAGTTCCCGGCACTGGCTGTATTTCATGAACGGTACGAAGCTTGGTGCCTGCAAGGTTACGATGTATCCTTCCTGCCCCTTTTCCTTCGCTGTCTCTGCATAGGCGTTCAAGGCACTTTCCGGCAGTCCGGCCAACTGGTCCGGCTGCAGCGGCAGTTCGTAGCTGTTAGTTTCCTTCAGGTTGTTCTGCGAGAAGCGCAAGGTCAGCACGCTCAGTTCCGACGAGAGCTGGCGGAAGCGTTCCTTCTGTTCCGGATTCAGGTTGGCCCCGCTGCGGATGAAACCGTCATAGGTTGTCTGGAGCAACATCCGGTCTTCGGTGTCCATCGCTTCGAGGTCAGCACGATCATACACCTGCTTGATGCGGGCAAACAAGGCCTCGTTCAAGGTGATGTTGTTGCTGTGTTCCGACAACTTCGGCATCATTCTTTCGGCGATAGCCTGCAGTTCGTCGCTGGTTTCCGCGCTCAGCAGATTGCCGAAAACGGTGGTAACCAGATTCAGCAGTGCCCCCGATTTCTCCAGAGCGACGATGGTATTGTCGAAGCTTGGTTCGGCAGGGTCGTTGATGATCGCTTCAATCTCCCGGTTGTGTCTGTCCATGCCTTCCTCGATGGCCGGCTCGAAATGTTCCGTCTCAATCAAGTGGAAGGGCAAGGTTCCATGGGGAGTTTGATGTTCCGTTAAGAAAGGATTCTGTTTATGGCTCATGGTTCGATGTCATTAGGAAAGGATTCGGTCAAGTGGGCTACCAGTTGTTCGAATCTTGGAATGAATATTTCTTTTCTTTTGAGCTGTACCAATCCCTTGCTCTGCAAGTCGTTCAACAGGCGGGAGAGGTTGATACGGGTTTCATTGATCAGGTTCGACAAGTCCTCCATGGTGATATGCAGGGTCTTCTCGCCTTCCTGTAACTGACTGCGATGGGCAATGAAGTTCATGAATTTTTCGTCGATGGTACCGATGTGGGTATTCCACAACTTCTGGTATGTCACCTGTGCCCGGTTGCTCAAGATGTTCAGGTAGTTGATTCGGAAAATCTCGTGATTACACAGTTCGCTGAGGATGAAAGACTTGTCGATGGTCATCACGTTCACCGGTGTATGAGCCAGGTACGAAGCCGTATAGTGGGTATACATTCCGAATACGGATTGTGGCTCGATGATGTACGGCTCTTTCAGTATTTCCGACAAGGAAAAGTCGTTGTGGGCATCCTTGGTCTGCACCATGACCTCACCGTTCAACAAAAAACACAGTTGGTTGCAGGGTTCCCCTTGCTGGAGGATGGTTTCCCCTTTCTGATAGGTCAAAAAATGCAACTTTACCTTCTCTATGATGGTGGTCATGTCGTTCTTGCTTAACCCCTGGAAAAGAGGAAGCAGCAACAGGTTGTCGTACATCGTTGTTTTCATTATTGTTTTTAATATCCGTTAAGTTAGCGTTTAACATACAAAGGTATATAAAACAATGAATATATTTATACATGCGTCCCTTCATTTATTATTTTTTAGGAGACTGTTTTTGCGATTGAATAAAAAAGTAATATATTTGCAGTCATTGAAAAATGAAAGAGTATGCTGAGTACATTTAACTTACAGGAATTGATGAGCGCGTTTATCGTGCTTTTTGCCGTGATAGACATTATTGGTTCTATCCCTATCATTTTGAACTTGAAGCAGAGTGGTCGTGATGTGAATGCCGTGCAGGCTACGCTGATTTCCTTTGCGTTGTTGATTGGTTTCTTCTACGCCGGCGACATGGTGCTGAAGCTTTTCCAGGTGGACATTGCTTCCTTTGCGGTGGCAGGTTCCATCGTGTTGTTCTTGCTGGCGCTGGAAATGATTCTCGACGTGGAGATTTTCAAGAACCAGGGACCGATCAAGGAAGCTACCTTGGTTCCGTTGGTGTTCCCGTTGTTGGCGGGTGCCGGTTCGTTCACCACCTTGCTTTCGCTCCGTGCGGAATATGCGGCGCTCAACATTGTCATTGCTTTGATCCTGAACATGGTATGGGTGTATATCGTGTTGAAGATGACGGGCAAGGTGGAACATCTGTTGGGTAAGGGGGGGATTTACCTCATCCGTAAGTTCTTTGGTATCATCCTGTTGGCGATTGCTGCCCGCTTGTTTACAGCGAATATTACCAATTTGATTGACCAGTTCCAAGGAGTATGTTAACATAAAAAAGAAAGGCGCCAATCGGTGCCTTTCTTTTTTATCGTTTCACCATCCATTTCTCCATGCCTGGTGTGGCAAAAATCTCATAACTGTCTCCCTCTCCGTCACAGATGAAGTACGCATGCAGTTCCGGATGCGCTTCACAGAATGCTTTCGCTTCTTCCAGTCCCATCACCATGAAGGCGGTGGCATAGGCATCGGCAGTGGTACAATCCTTGGCGATGACAGTGGCCGAGAGAATGTTGTGCTGCACCGGCGTACCGACGCGCGGGTCGATGGTATGAGCGTATCGCTTTCCGTCCTTGTAGTAGAACTTGCGGTAGTTGCCGGAGGTAGCCATGCCCACATCGCTCACTTCCAGGATGGTCTGCAGTTCCTGATTTACCGACAACGAATCTTCCACCGGCTTGTTGATGCCGATGCGCCACGTCTTCATGCGCGGGTTCTTGCCTTTCAAGACCACTTCACCGCCGATGTCCACCATGTAGTGCTGTACACCCTTCTGGTCGAGCAGACGGGCCACGCGGTCCACGCCGTATCCTTTCGCAATGGCGCTGCAGTCCAGCATGGTACGGGCATCCTCCTTCACGATCTTCCCGTCTTCGAGCTTGATTTTCTGATAGCCCACAAACTGACGGAGGCTGTCTATCACGTTCGGGTCGATGTCGATGGAGTGCTTGAAGCCGAATCCCCAGGCATTCACCAATGGAGCCACGGTGATGTCAAACGCTCCTTCGGTCTCGGCAGAAATCTGCTGAGCCAAGTTGAACACATGGAGGAAATGCTCGTTCAGCACGGTGTCCTCGTTGTGGTTGATGCGGGTAATGATCGAGTTCGGGTTGTAAGGCGAAAGGGAGTTGTCCACTTCCATCATTGCCGCCTTGATTTCATTTTGCAAGTCGTCGTTATGCTGGTAAGTGATTTTATAAATCGTACCGAAAACCATCCCTTCGTTGGTTCGGAAAGGAGGTTGCTTTTTCAAGATGACGATGGTTCCTACAATCAGTAATAGGAGGAACGGAATTTGCCAGAGGAGTTTTTTCTTATTCATAATTAACTTAAATGTTCAAAAAGGATTTTTACACCGATACCTATCAAAATAATCCCCGCCCACAGCTCCGCACGCAGATTCACACGCTTGCCGAAGAATACACCGATTAAGCAACCGGCAATGGAGAAGGCAAACGACACGATGCCGATAATGAGGATGGGCCAGAAGATGGTGAACGTATCTAAGCCTATGCAAGCGAAAGAGATACCCACCGCCAATGCGTCGATGCTGGTAGCAACCGCTAGCGTCAGGATGTTCTTCATGCGGGTAGGGTCGAAGTGCGGATGTTCCTCGTCCTTGAAGCTTTCTTTTATCATTCGGACGCCCAGGATAAAGAGTAGTCCGAAAGCAATCCAATGGTCGTAGCTCTCAATCAGGTGGTAGAAACGGCTGGCACAGAACCACCCGATGAGTGGCATCAATGCTTGGAAGAGGCCGAAGAAAAAGGCCATAGTCAGGAAAGTACGCCAACAGATGCGTCGGAGAATCATTCCGCTGGTGATGGATACCGAAAAACAATCCATCGCCAAGCTCACCGCCAATAGCCAGATTTCGAGTATACTCATAGTCGGAGGTTAGAAAGGAAGTTTGTAAACCAGGTTGTAGGTAATGCCTAGATTCGTCGATTTGCCCCTACCGAATCCCGGAATATAATAAGGTTCGGAATTTTCGTTCTTGGTCATGCTGAGTCGCGAACGGTAACGCACGGTGAATCCCATGTAGAAATCCTTGTATACGTTGGTCTTCAAACCCAGTACCAGTTCCAGCCAACCCACCTTGGTCTTTACGCCGGTATAGTCGATGGGCACTTCCGTATGTCCCCAGTTCGGGTCCACCAAGGCAGGTGCCTTCACGTCGTAGTCGAAAGAAGTAAAGCCGTATCGAAGTCCCACGGTGAAGTATCCCGGCAAGTGCGGTTTCTTGTAGAACACGTTGTAGTTCGCTCCGATGCGGAAGAACGGTGCCGACGTCTTGAAATGGATGTTCGTTTCATCGTCGGTGGCATCCATGCCGCCCACACCCAGTTCCACCACCGGGAAGAACCGGTTCAGCAAGTTGGCTTCCACGCTCACCTCAGCGGTCTTGGCATCACTGCCCAGCACCTGGTTCACGAAGCCGAACACGTCCACACCCACATACACCCCCTGGAAGAGCGTCGGTTTCTCCGCTTCCTCTTCGATGGTGATGAGCTTGGATTCCTGCGCCTGCAGTCGGGTAGGCATGCCCCACAGACTAGTCAGCACTAGCAGCGCGATAATATATGTTGAAATTGATTCTTTCTTCATTGGTTATTTGCGGATTAACAAGTTTGATAGAGTCCAGTGCATAAGTGGTGTATCGGATATCCTCCACTTCGTAGAACATCATGGCCGGGCATTCGATGTCGCTCACGAACGGAATGTTCTTGTGCTTCACCTCGATGGTATCCCGCATGATTTCGGTGTAATGGATGACATACGTGGTCTTGTCGGTATAGCTCAAGGGCACGCTCATGTAGTTCTGTGCCTGGTTGAATACCGTGTCGATGTCCAGCACCCCGTTTATGGTAGCGATGCCGGTCACTGTAGCCCCACTCGTAATTTGCACAGGTACATGCGTTTTGCTGTCGCGGAACTCGAATCGGGCCAGTGCCACCGAGTTGAGCGGGCATTCGGCTTCTCCGCCGCATCCGGGTAGGAGGGCCAGAAGGCTGGATAAGATGATAAATAGGTATTCTCTTTTTTTCATAACTCTTTTTCAATTTGGTATTGATTACGTTCCGAAGAATTTCGGGCAATCATTTCACCCAAGAAACCCGCCAGGAACAGTTGGGTACCCAGAATCATCGTAGTCAGTGCCAGGTAGAAATACGGCGAATCCGTCACGAGGATGTACGGCAGACCGTTGTACATGGCATACAACTTGTGCGCACCCACGCCGACCACTGCCAGGAACCCGAGGACAAACATCAGCGAGCCCAGGAAACCGAAGATGTGCATCGGTTGTACCCCGAACTTCGACAGGAACCACAACGAAATCAAGTCCAGATATCCGTTCACGAAACGGTTCAAGCCGAACTTGGTCACCCCGTATTTACGCGCCTGGTGCTGTACCACCTTCTCGCCAATCTTGGCAAAGCCCGCATTCTTGGCCAAGTACGGGATGTAACGGTGCATTTCGCCGTACACCTCGATGTTCTTGATCACTTCCTTGCGGTACGCCTTCAGCCCACAGTTGAAGTCGTGCAGGTTCTTGATGCCCGATACGGCACGTGCGGTGGCATTGAACAACTTGGTCGGAAGCGTCTTCGACAGCGGGTCGTAGCGTTTCTTCTTGTAACCCGATACCAAGTCGTATCCGTCCTCCGTAATCATGCGGTACAGTTCCGGAATCTCGTCCGGGCTATCCTGCAAGTCGGCATCCATGGTAATCACCACATCGCCTTGCGCCTTCGCAAATCCGCAGAAAAGGGCAGGGGACTTGCCGTAGTTGCGGCGGAACTTGATGCCCTTGGCTTGTTCGTGCTGGGCAGCCAGTTTCTCAATCACCTCCCAGGAGCGGTCGGTACTTCCGTCGTTCACAAAAATCACCTCGTAAGAGAAATGATGCTCGTTCATCACTCGTTGAATCCACGCAAAGAGTTCCGGCAACGATTCCTCTTCATTATATAAAGGTATAACTACAGATATATCCATGGTTTAAAAAGTTTTCGGTTTCCGCATGACCAGCAATGCCGTCGGCAGCGCGATCAAGGTGCAATAAAAGACATTTTGGGTAATGAGCTGGATACAGATTTCCAATGGCGAGAGACTCGCGATGATGTCCAATGCCTGCTGGAACTGGTCGAGCGACACCTTCATGTCATCGGTAGCCACGGCACTCATCTGGTCGAGCATGCCCTGATACGTATTCACAATCATCCCGTGATCCATGAACTGGAAATAGATGTAATGCGCGATGGTCACGAACAAGGCAGCGAACAAGTACATGAACGACGTGAACAGGAACGCCCGTCCGAACGTAAGTACCCCGCCACATTCCCGGTCGCGGTATTGCCGTGCGAAGAAAAATCCCACCACCGGCACAATCAGTGTCAGCAGGAAAAAAGCCATGAGCAGCAACGGCGACTGCATCCCCAAGGGGAAGAAGACGAACTTCACTGTCCAGAATATTCCCATGAGGGTACCATATCGCATGGCATCTTCTTGAAAGTTTCTTTTCTTGTCAATCATTATATAAATCGAATAAAGCACAAAAATACGTCTTTTATGGCAATACTTCCTATAAAAGGAGGTGAAAAAATAAAAATTTTACGTGAAAAGCAAAAAAATATGCGTTTAGGTATTGCAGATTCAAAAACTTTGCTTACCTTTGCACTCGCAAAAACGAAATGGGAAGTCCTATACGGCCAGCTCCTTGTGAATCCTCCAGGGCTTGACCGCAGCAAAGGTAGCAGGTCGTAGCGGCGCGATATAGTAAGCTTCCCACCCGCCTCTTTAGCTCAGTTGGCCAGAGCACGTGATTTGTAATCTCGGGGTCGTTGGTTCGAATCCGACAAGAGGCTC
>SUXY01000056.1 GCA_015060705.1 Bacteroides sp.
TGATTCGCTAGCTCAGCAGGTAGAGCACAACACTTTTAATGTTGGGGTCTTGGGTTCGAGCCCCAAGCGGATCACTGAAAGGATGTAGACGACTCTACATCCTTTTTTCTTTTATAATCGCCAAATAGAAAGAATATTTGATAATATGCAGACTAATCTATAATTTTGCAGCTTTAAAATAAATATCAAAATGACACAAAAACTATATTTAAGAATAAGACCAATTATACTCTTTATTTTATTTATTCTTTTTGGAACGATTCACACTCAAGCAAACACAAGTGAATTAACCAAGATACAAAGTGACTCTACACTTATATCTTACTTAAAAGAGTTTGGTATTGAGACTACGTCACACAACGAATTAGAACTCCTAAAAAGTGGGAAAGAAAAGTTCATCGATTTATTTCAAAAGATAGAAACAGCCAAACATCATATTCATTTGGAATATTTCAATTTCAGAAATGACTCAATTGCCAATACTTTATTTGAATTATTAGGTAAAAAAGCTCAAGAAGGGGTTGAAGTTAGAGCTATTTTTGACGCTTTTGGGAATGCATCCAACAATCAACCTTTAAAAAAGAAACACTTGAAAGCCATCAGAGAAAAAGGCATAGAGATTGTACAATTTGATCCTATCCGATTTCCTTGGATTAATCATGTATTTCATCGTGACCATCGAAAAATTGTTGTCATCGATGGAGCGATTGGGTATACAGGCGGTATGAATATTGCCGATTATTACATTAATGGTTTACCGGAAATCGGTGAATGGAGAGATATGCACGTCCGTATTGAGGGAGAAGCAGTTGCTCATCTACAAGACATTTTTTTGGACATGTGGAATAAATGCACTAAGCAACAAATAAGCGGAGATGCATATTATCCATATAGAACGTCATTAATTCCTGCACCTTCACAAAAGAATGAAGTAGCTATTGTTGACAGATATCCTAAAAAGGACCCTAAAACAATGAGACGAGTGTATGCAAAAGCCATTGAAAGTGCTGAACAAAACATACAAATCATCAATCCATATTTTACCCCAACTCGCATCATCAAAAAAGCCATCAAAAAAGCAGCGAAGAAAGGAGTGAATGTTGAAATTATGATTCCCGGTAAATCTGATATTAAGTTTACCCCAGATGCTGCACTATACATCGCTAATCAATTAAGGAAAAAGGGAGCTAATATCTATATTTACAATGGAGGATTCCATCATTCCAAAATTATGATGATTGACAGTACCTATTGTACGGTAGGAAGTACTAACCTAAATAGTCGAAGTCTTCATTACGACTATGAAGTTAATGCTTTTATTTTCGATAAGGGAACAACGGAAGAACTTATAACCATGTTCAAAGAAGACCAAGAAGACAGCACATTGCTTACTGCCGAAATTTACAAAAAACGGTCGTTATGGAAAAAGTTCGTAGGATGGTTTGCCCACCTTCTTACCCCATTTTTATAACAGTTTTATCTAATAAAAGAAATAAAATCACCAAACAGCCCTAAATACTACAATATTTTTCTTATTTTTGCCTTCTATGTAAATAAGCATTATGATGCATTTAGCAATAAATAAGATATGAGAGTTGTAGATTTAATAAAAAATACAAATAAAACCGCTTTTTCATTCGAAGTTCTTCCGCCTTTAAAAGGAACTGGAATTGAAAAGCTGTATCAGGCTATAGATACCTTACGGGAATTTGACCCGCAATATATAAACATTACCACTCATCGCAGTGAATATGTTTATAAGGAATTAGGCAATGGTCTTTATGAACGTGCGCGATTACGTAGACGACCAGGAACAGTAGCCGTTGCTGCTGCAATCCATAATAAATACAATATCACAACAGTTCCTCATATCCTATGCAGTGGATTCAGTCGTGAAGACATCGAGTATGTCTTACTCGACTTACAATTCTTGAACATTACTGATTTGTTGGTTCTCAGAGGGGATAAAGCTAAACATGAATCTACATTCATCCCTGAGCCTAATGGACCCGCACATGCTTTGGAACTAGCTGAACAAATCAATGATTTTAACAAAGGAGTATTTGTTGATGGTTCACCAATTAAGATCACGAATACCCCTTTCAGCTACGGAGTTGCTTGTTATCCAGAAAAGCACGAAGAGGCACCAAACATGGAGCAAGACATCTATTGGCTGAAGAAAAAAGTAGAAGCGGGTGCAGAATATGCTGTTACCCAACTTTTCTATGACAATCGTAAATACTTTGAGTTTGTCGATAAAGTAAAAGCGGCCGGAATCAACATTCCAATTATTCCAGGAATAAAGCCATTCCGTAAACAATCCCAACTCACAGTTATTCCTAAAACATTCAAAGTGGACATTCCACAAGAATTAGCATTAGAAGCATTAAAATGTACTAATGATGAAGCTACCGAAGCATTGGGCGTAGAATGGTGTATCCATCAGTGCAAAGAACTAATAGAGCATGGAGTTCCTAGTATCCATTTCTATAGTGTTGGCGCCGTAGAAAGTATCAAGCAGGTAGCAAAAGTTATTTATTGATCATGTTCTTTAGAGATGTTATTGGACAAGATGAAGCGAAACAACGGTTAATCCGAGAAGCTAAAGAGGGTAAAATTGCCCACGCCCGTTTGTTTTGCGGTCCCGAAGGTATTGGCAAACTACCTTTGGCAATAGCTTATGCCCGTTATCTATCCTGTCAAAATCCAGGAGTAGATGACGCATGTGGTACTTGTCCCAATTGCATGAAATATAACAAATTAGCTCACCCCGATCTCCACTTTGTTTTTCCTGTCATCAAAATAAAGAGTAAAGATACGGTTAGTGATGACTTTTTGTCAGAATGGAGAGAATTACTCAGTCAAACTCCCTACTTTAATTTGAACATTTGGTTGAAAGAAATGGGAGCAGAAAACCAACAAGCACAAATCTACGTCAAAGAGAGTGATGAAATCATCCGCAAGCTTAATCTTAAATCCAGTCAAGGTGGCTACAAAATCATGATTATCTGGTTACCAGAGAAAATGAATGTAGAGTGTAGCAATAAATTGCTAAAGCTATTGGAAGAGCCACCTAGCCAAACCATATTCCTGCTTGTATCAGAAGAGCCAGAGATGTTGCTTACTACTATTCAAAGCCGTACTCAACGGTTTAATTTATATGGAATAGAAGAAAAGCAGATCGCACAAAAGCTTATTCAACAATATGGTATTTTAGAGCAAGATGCAATTGATATAGCTCACCTCAGCGAAGGTAATTTTCTCAAAGCGCTGGAAACTATCCATCTAAACGAGGAGAACCAATTATTCTTTGAAATGTTTGTCAGTCTCATGCGTTTGTCCTATCAACGTAAAATCCGTGAGATGAAACAATGGAGCGAAACAATGGCAAGCATGGGCAGAGAACGACAAAAGCAGTTTTTACAATACTGCCAACGGATGATACGTGAAAATTTCATTTACAATTTTCATGAATCATCCATCACGTTCCTCAATGAAGAAGAACGTCATTTTTCAAGCCGCTTTGCACCGTTCGTCAATGAACGGAATGTAATCGGTATTATGAACGAATTAAGTGAAGCACAACGGCACATCGAACAAAACGTAAATGCCCGTATGGTATTCTTCGATTTCTCGCTAAAGATGATTGTGCTGCTTGTACAAAAATAATAAAGCAATACATTGATATGGATAATAATTTCAAAATGAAAAACGGAAGCGGTCCATTATGTTGCAAAGGCTGCGGACGACAAGATAAACAATTGAACACCTACGATTGGTTGGCAGACATCCCCGGCAACACGGATGAGCAAGAAATGGTAGAGGTTCAGTTTAAAAATACCCGTAAAGGTTTCTATAAGAACAGCAACAAGCTCAAACTAGCCAAAGGAGACATAGTAGCTGTTGAAGCAAGTCCAGGACATGACATCGGTGTAGTTACACTTACCGGTCGTTTGGTACCCCTACAAATGAGAAAAGCCAATCTGAAACCAGATGTAGAAATCAAACGCATCTACAGAAAAGCCAAACCTGTCGATTTGGAAAAATACGAAGAAGCCAAGGCCAAAGAACATGACACCATGATTCGTTCTCGTCAAATTGCCTTGAGCTTGAATTTGAACATGAAAATCGGTGACGTAGAATATCAAGGTGATGGAAACAAAGCTATCTTCTATTACATTGCCGATGAACGAGTAGACTTTCGTCAACTGATCAAAGTTTTAGCGGAAGCTTTCAGAGTGCGTATTGAAATGAAACAAATTGGTGCTCGCCAAGAAGCCGGTCGTATCGGTGGAATTGGTCCTTGTGGTCGAGAATTGTGCTGTGCAACTTGGATGACAAACTTTGTGTCCGTATCTACTAGCGCTGCACGTTATCAAGATATCTCACTCAATCCCCAAAAGTTAGCAGGCCAATGCGCTAAGTTGAAATGCTGTTTAAATTACGAAGTAGACGTGTACGTAGAATCACAAAAGCGCTTGCCAAGCAAGGAAATCGCTTTAGAGACAACAGAAGGAACTTACTACTTCTTCAAAGCTGATATTCTAAAGGGATTAATCACTTACTCGACAGACAAAAGCTTTATGGCAAATGCTGTAACCATTACTGCACGTAATGCTTTTGAAGTTATCAACATGAATAAACGAGGAGAGAAACCAGAAAACTTGATAGACGTCAACACTAGATCCGACAAGCCGATAGATCTGGTAGAACAAGAAAGTCTGACTCGATTCGACAAGCGGAAAAGCAATAACAATCGAAAGAAAAAGAAAAAAACAGATTCTCGACCTAAAGAGAATACACCGGCACCAGAAAAAGCGCCAAACAAAGAAAACGTAAGCAAAAACAAAGAAGAAAAAGGTAGAAATAAAGGTCACAACAGAAAGCCTAATGGGCCACGTGAAAAACGTAATGAAACTGCGCCAACAGGCAACCAATCAAAGAACAACACCAATGAGAAAGCACAGACTAATCCATAATTGGACAAGTTGTCTTTTATTAGTCCTATTATTGACAGTCTCATGTCAAAGAAATACCATCTATCACTCTTTCCAACCTGTAAACGCTACAGGTTGGGATAAGAGTGACACCCTTATTTTCACATTACCCAAAGTGATAGCCAACACATCCTATCAATATGAAATAGGTATCCGCCATAAAGATTCTTACAACTATAGAGATCTTTGGTTAACCATCAACCAAGACACCCTTCATCTATATTTGGCAGATTCCAAAGGGAATTGGAAAGGAACAGGTATTGGTGAAATACGCCAATTGACATATCCCATTGAGATTCATTCCTTAAGCCAAGATTCTATCCAAGAGTTCCATATCACCCATATTATGGAAGACAATCCTCTATACGGAATTCACGACATCGGGCTAAAAATAAAAGAACATCCTTAACGGACACTTCGACTAGCGTCCATTCGAAGGAAAACAAAAAGCAAAATGGTAAATCCCCACAAAGAAGAACCTCCATAACTAAACAAAGGAAGCGGAATACCGATAACCGGAGTCAATCCCAACACCATACCGATATTAATAAACAGGTGAAAAAAGAAAACGCTTAATACACAATATCCGTATACCCGAGTAAACCGAGACTGTTGTCTTTCAGCCAATGCGATCAAACGCAATATCAGTATCATAAAAAGCAACAACACAAGAGCTGCGCCTAAAAAGCCTTGTTCCTCGCCCACCGTACAAAAGATAAAATCCGTATCTTGTTCCGGAACATATTTCAGTTTTGTCTGAGTACCATTCAGAAAACCTTTTCCCAACAGACCTCCCGACCCAATGGCTATCTTACTTTGATTCACATTATAGCCAGCACCAGCCAAATCCTCTTCCATACCTAATAAGACCTCTATTCGAATACGCTGATGAGGTTCCAATACTTCTTCAAATACATAATCTGCAGAATAAAGGAAAGCTACAGAACCTATAGCAAACAATGCTATATAAAAGTAATTCATGACACGTTCATGAAAGGACAGATACAAAAGATAAATAACCAATCCTGCACATTCGATATATAAAAAATAAATAAGATTGAAAGGAATGACATAGATAGAAAACAGCAAAGCCAATACAATACTCCCTCCATGATACAACAAGATATTCCTAAATACTTTTTTCTTCTCACAATAGGCATTCACCAATAATGCCGACAAAATGGTAATCAATGAAAAGACTGCAAATTCACCGATAAAAGTACACTCATCCGGCATCAAATCGTGTCCAAAACGAATACCAATTACAAAATAAGCCACGACACTGATTCCTGTAAAAAGGATAGATCCAGGCATTCCTTCTCGATACAACATTAAGAAAAAAGCCAAATAAACTAAAGCTGAACCTGTCTCCCGTTGCATGATAATCAACAACATAGGCAGCAATATCAATGTAAATACAGGAATGGATGTCTTTAATCTGCCCATTACAAAACCATAAGAGCTGATAAACTTCGCCAAAGCCAATGCCGTAGCAAATTTTGCGAACTCAGCAGGTTGCAGACTCAACGGACCGATCTTCAACCACGAATAGGAACCTTTTATATCGGTCGCCAAGAATGGAGTGACCAATAGCAACACCATCATGAATGCATAGAATAGATAAGCAAACCAATCGTAAATCTTATCTTCCACCATCAGAATAATGAAACCCAAACAAAGCGCCCCACCAATCCAAACCAATTGCTTCCCTGAATTAGTATCAAAGCTGAAGAGATCCATATCTCCATAGTCATAGCAAGCTCCGCAAATGCTGACCCACCCCAAAACAACCAACGCCAAATAGATGACAATGGTTATCCAATCTACCGACTTGACCAAACTATCGTTCGTGTACGCCATAATCAATTCGTCTCATTTGTATATCACTTGCTTTCATTTCACTCTGTGGAGACAATGTACCATTCAGATATTTCTCCATAATCAACGCTCCAATAGGTACCCCATATGTTGCTCCCCATCCTCCATTTTCTACATAAACTGCAACTGCAATCTTTGGATTATTCATTGGTGCAAACCCCATAAAAGCCGAATGGTCTTTCCCCTTATTCTGCGCCGTTCCTGTCTTTCCACATACATCCAACCCAGGCAGATTGGCAGCTCTACAAGTACCACCCGTAACAGCAGATCTCATTCCTTGTACAACTGTTTCGTAATGCTTTTCACTCACTTTGGTATAGCGTTTAGTCGTATACAAAGAATCGAGCGCTTCATCTTCAATTTCCTTCACCACATGCGGTGTAATGAAATAACCACGATTAGCAATTGTAGCCCCCAGATTGGCTATTTGCAATGGTGTTGCAGTAACTTCACCCTGCCCTATCGCAATAGAGATAATAGTCAAACCATTCCAAGACCCATTATAGTTCTTGTCATAATACTTGTCATTCGGAATCATCCCTCGTTTCTCCCCTGGCAAATCTACCCCCAATGGATATCCAAATCCCATAGAGACCATGTAATCACGCCATGTAGCCATTGCATTCTGAACGGAACCATATTTCTTTCGAGCACCAATCATGTGATACAATCCCCAACAAAAATAAGCATTACAAGATGTTGCAATGGCAGGAACCAATGGGATAGGAGCCGGATGAGCATGGCATCCTACTCGAAGACCTGAATGTACAAAACCTCCATAACAAGGATAAGGAGTATCGGCTGTTATAATTCCTTCTTCCAAAAAAGTAAGTCCTTGCGTAGTCTTGAAAGTAGAACCCGGAGGGAATTGCCCCATGATAGAACGATTCAACAATGGCTTCCAAGAATCACGAGCCAAATCGAAATGATTCTTTCCACGCTGTCTACCAACCATCAAACGAGGATCAAAAGTTGGAGCTGATGCCATACAAAGGATTTCTCCGGTGGAAGGTTCAATGGCCACAACGCTCCCAATCTTTCCTTCCAACAATCGTTCCGCCAATTGTTGAAGCTCAATATCAATCCCCAAAGTCAGATTCTTGCCCGGGACCGGTGTCTTGTCCAATGCACCATCCATGTATCGCCCCTGAATACGTCCACGAGCGTCACGCAAAAGTATCTCGACCCCTTTCTCACCACGTAATTGTTTCTCGTACGAACGTTCCACTCCCTGTTTGCCTATAAAGTCACCACGAACATAATAATCATCTATTTCAATGTCCTTTTTAGAGACTTCTGCAATATCTCCCAACACATGAGCTGCTGAGCTATAGTTATATTGCCGAATAGTTCTTCTTTGAATATAAAAACCGGGAAATTTGAACAGTTTTTCCTGAAACACCCCACATTCTTCTGCAGAAAGCTGTGTCATAAAAACTTGATGTGTATATGGAGAATAACCAGGATTGGATCTTTTATCCTTCATTTCACGGATACGACGCTTGAAATAATCCGGTGTTATGTTCAGTGTACGGCATAAATCCAACGTATCCAAATTCTCCACTTCTTTCATGACCATCGTCACATCATAAGCCGGTTGATTATACACCAACAACTTACCATTGCGATCGTACATCACTCCTCGGCTTGGATACTGGGTCTTATTCAGCAACGCATTACTGTCCGCATTCTTCTTGTAGTCTTCGCTCATAATCTGGAGGGTAAAAAGACGAACCAGGTAAATCAGTACGACAATAACGACCGATCCACCCAACACATATTTACGCTTTTCCAGATTATAGTCTCTTTTCACCCTTTTTTCCTCCCTAAAGATTCAGCACAAAAAATACAAAGTAAAGTCGACAATGTACTGGTAACAATCTTCATCACTAATACAGTCAAATCAAAGAAAGAAAATGTATCTATCAACAACAATAAAGTACAGAATAAGGTACATGTCAATAAAGAATAACGAAAAAATGACGAGAATCCCAAATTCTTGATACTCGGTCTGAACCCTTCATCCAAATCACGCAAAGTCACCAAACGCATCAACGAATTTCTAGTAAAGGCCAAACAAGTTGCAGCAGCTGCATTCATTCCAGGTGTATTGCCGAACATATCCACAGTCAAGCCCAATGCAAAAGACCATAGCATCAATTCATTCCGTCCTACCCTAGAATTGACTTTCAAGATAAAATAGATGTAAAAGAAAGGAGTTGCATACCCTGCGACATGCATCTGATTCAGAACAAGTACTTGCAACAGCACCAATCCTAAAAACCATTCCATCCGATGTAAAATCTTGATCATTATTTGCTCTTTTTAAACTGTTCTTCCAACTCCAACTGCTCCTCCTGTTCCTTTTTGGCTATCACCCGAACATCACTCAATCGGCCAAAGTCTGTAAACAACTTTATTTTAAGCAGATACGACAAGCCATCGTGACTGTCAGACATATCCTCGACCGTCCCGATAGGTATTCCTCCAGGGAAAACTGCGCTATGACCACTTGTCACAATCGTATCTCCTAATGTAAAGAGGGAATGTCTAGGCATATCCTTGACTGTTGCATACTGCGATGAGCCTCCATCCCATTTCAAGAATCCAAAATAATCGCTTCGCTTTATCTTGCAACTAATACTACTTTTAGAATTCAAAATAGGAATAACCACCGAATAATTGGGAGAGGTCTGATAAACAATTCCTACAACACCACTTCCGCTAATCACACCCATTTCACTACGGATACCATCGTCCTCACCTTTGTTCAATGTGATATAATTATCGGCATGCGTCAAACTATTGTTTATGACATTCGCTCGATAAATATCGTATTCCAACAAAGCATTCGACTTCATACGCTCTATTTCCGTACTGTCCGCTGTCAGATCCATCAACACGGAACGAAGACGTTCTACCTGCAATTCAAGTTCCACATTCTTCTGTACCAGATCATCATTTATGGTCTTCAAGTGAAAATACCCTGTCACCTTGTTAGTCGCTTCATACACCATACCAATCACTTGATTGGAAGAAGTAAAAAAAGCACTCCCCTGGTAATTGTTGAATCGGAACAACAACACAAAGCTTATCACCTCCAACAAGATGAAAAGAAACCAATCATTGTATTTCAGAAAGAAGTTCAGCAGATTTCTCATTCCGATGCGTTTTATTTATCAGCATTCAGAGCGAAACGAAGAATCTGTAAACACATACATGTATACAGATTCTTCATTTTTCTCAGTCGCCTGAATGACTACTGGATTTTTTCTTATAATTATCTCATCAAGAATGAGAAACGATCTACATTCTTCAATGCAATACCTGTACCCTTAGCTACACTCAACAACGGATCTTCTGCAATATGGAAAGGAATATTGATTTTATCAGTCAAACGCTTATCCAATCCGCGGAGCAAGGCACCACCACCTGCCAAATAAATACCGTTCTTAACGATATCCGCATAGAGTTCAGGAGGTGTATTTTCCAATGCACTCAAGATAGCAGTCTCAATCTTGGCAATGCTCTTTTCCAAGCAATGAGCAATTTCCTGATAGTTTACAGGAACTTCCATCGGAAGAGCTGTTATACGGTTTGGCCCACAAACGATATAATCTTCCGGAGCATCATCACCCAGATCAGTCAAAGCAGCACCTACAGCAATCTTGATACGTTCGGCCATACGTTCACCCACTTTCACATTGTGTTGACGATACATATACTCCTGAATATCAGCAGTCAAATCATCACCCGCAATACGGATTGAGTTATTCGAAACGATACCTCCCAATGAAATTACTGCAATTTCTGTAGAACCACCACCTATATCCACGATCATGTTTCCTTCCGGAGCTTCCACATCAATACCGATACCGATTGCAGCAGCCATCGGTTCAAATATCAAGTATACATCACGGCCACCTGCATGTTCCGCACTATCACGTACTGCACGGAGTTCCACTTCAGTACTACCCGATGGAACACCAATCACCATACGCAAAGACGGAGTAAAAAAGCGATTACCGATATTTACTTTCTTGATCAACCCACGCATCATCTGTTCGCAGGCATTAAAGTCAGCAATCACACCGTCACGCAATGGACGAACAGTACGAATGTTCGGATTTTCCTTTTCATACATCATCTTGGCACGTTCACCTACGGCAATCATCTTGTCCGTACGACGGTCAAGAGCTACCACCGATGGTTCGTCTACCACGATGTTTCCGTTATTCAAAATAATGGTATTGGCAGTGCCAAGGTCCATCGCAATTTCTTGTGTAAATGAAAACAATCCCATTATACCTATTTACCTATATATATTAATGTTTAAAATGACGGATACCAGTTGTAACCATGGCTACACCATGTTCATTACAATATTGGAAAGTCAAATCGTCTCTTACCGAACCGCCCGGTTGGATAACTGCCTTGATACCTTCCTTATCAGCAATTTCCACACAGTCCGGGAACGGGAAGAATGCATCACTAGCCATCACAGCACCATTCAAGTCGAAGTTAAACGACTTAGCCTTTTCAATCGCCTGCTTCAATGCATCAACACGACTAGTCTGACCTACGCCACTAGCAATCAATTGCTTGCCACGAGCCAAAACGATAGCATTACTCTTGCTGTTCTTCACAATCTTGTTGGCAAACAACATATCTTCAACTTCCTGAGCTGTCGGTGCCTTTTCTGTCACCTGCTTCAAGTCAGCTTCAGTTTCTACGCGCAAATCCTTATCCTGCACCAATACACCATTCAAAGCTGAACGGAACTGCAACTTCGGCATCTTCACTTCCTTGCGAACCAAAATAATGCGGTTCTTCTTCTGAGTCAAGATCTGCAAAGCTTCCACATCATAATCCGGAGCAATAATCACTTCGAAGAACAAGTTGTTGATTTCTGCAGCTGTATCCTTATCTACTACCGCATTGGTAATCAACACACCACCGAAAGCAGAAACCGGGTCACCAGCCAACGCATCCTTCCATGCTTCGATCAAAGTCGGACGAGAAGCCAAGCCACAAGCATTGTTGTGCTTCAAGATAGCAAAAGTGATTTCATCGAATTCATCAATCAAGTCAACTGCCGCATTGATATCCAACAAGTTGTTGTAAGAGATTTCCTTACCATGGATCTGGTCGAACATTGCATCAAGATTACCATAGAAGAAGCCCTTCTGATGCGGGTTTTCACCATAACGGAGCTGCTTACCGTTTTCCATAGCACAACGGAATGCCGAACCTTCTTCACCATCGAAATAGTTGAAGATAGCAGAGTCGTAATGAGAAGATACAGCGAATGCTTCCTTCGCGAACCACTTACGTTCTGCCAATGAAGTTTCTGCACCATGTTCTACCAACATATCATAGAACGGCTTATACTGAGCCTGACTAGCAATGATTACCACATCCTTGAAGTTCTTTGCTGCTGCACGAATCAAAGAGATACCGCCTATATCAATCTTTTCGATGATAGCCTGTTCTTCAGCACCACTAGCTACAGTAGCTTCAAACGGATAAAGGTCGACAATCACGAGGTCGATTTCAGGAATTTCATATTGAGCAATCTGCTGAATATCCTGTTCCAGTTCTCTGCGGCAAAGGATGCCACCGAAAACTTTCGGATGCAATGTCTTTACACGTCCACCTAAAATCGAAGGATAAGTAGTCAAGTCTTCTACAGCCTGACAAGGGTAGCCCAATGATTCGATAAATTGACGAGTACCTCCAGTTGACAAGAACTGAACACCTTCTTCATGCAGTTTGGTTATGATTTCATCCAAACCTTCCTTGTGATAAACCGACACCAACGCGGTCTTGATTCTTCTAGCTTCTGACATTTTCTTGTATATTTAGTTTTTTTGAAGTGCAAAGGTACGAATTTTCCTTCTATATTCACCTAATTAAATAGTAAAATCTTACTTTTCAGCAAACTTTTATCCGCTACGGAATAATGTAACAGAAATGTAACACATTCCATACTATTGCTTCAACTAAAAGAATTTACCTTTGCAATCAAATGAAATAGTATAACAATTATCTACTTTTTTATGGAAACAATGTTTTTAGGAATCGTAGTATTCCTTTTCCTGCTCGCCATCTTCGACTTGGTAGTAGGTGTCAGCAACGACGCTGTGAACTTTCTCAACTCGGCCATCGGTTCCAAGGCCGCTTCTTTCAAACTCGTCATTACAGTTGCCGCCGTCGGCGTATTCTTCGGAGCTGCCCTCAGTAACGGCATGATGGAAATTGCCCGTCACGGTATCTTCCAGCCCGAGCACTTCTACTTTCAGGAATTGATGTGCATCTTCTTGGCAGTCATGGTAACTGACGTAATCCTGCTGGACATCTTCAACACACTCGGGATGCCGACTTCCACCACCGTTTCGATGGTATTCGAACTCCTTGGAGGTACTTTCGTGCTTGCGCTCATCAAGATTGCCATGGACGAAACCGGCATGTTGGGATTCGGTGACTTGCTGAATACAGAAAAAGCCTTGTCCGTCATCATCGGTATCTTCCTTTCGGTAGCGATTGCCTTCTTCTTCGGTACCATCGTACAATACATTTCCCGACTTATCTTCACATTCAACTATACTGGACGACTTAAATATACCATCGGTTTGTTCGGCGGTGTTGCCGCTACAGCCATCATCTACTTCATGCTCATCAAGGGCTTGAAGGATTCTTCTTTCATGACTGCCGAGAACAAGCTTTGGGTAAAGGAAAACACGCTGATGCTCACCACTTACTGCTTCATTGCATTCACCGTCCTGATGCAGATTCTGCACTGGTGCAAGGTGAATGTATTCAAGGTCATCGTACTCATGGGTACTTTCGCTTTGGCGACTGCCTTTGCCGGCAATGACTTGGTGAACTTCATCGGTGTACCTTTGGCTGGTTTGGCTTCCTTCCAGGACTTTGTAGCCAACGGAAATGGTGAGCCGATGGGCTTCCTGATGTCTTCATTGAATGGTCCTGCCAAGACTCCGTTCATCTACTTGTTCGCCGCCGGTGCCATCATGGTGGTTGCTTTGATAACATCCAAAAAAGCCAAGAACGTTATCAAGACTTCGGTTGACCTTTCACGCCAAGACGAAGGCGATGAAATGTTCGGTTCATCGGGTGTAGCTCGAAGCATCGTCCGCAACACAATGAACGCAGGACAAGTCATCGCCAAGTTCATCCCGGACAGCGTCAAGGCATGGGCAGACAAGCGTTTCTGCAAGGACGTTATGGTCATGGAAAACGGTGCAGCCTTCGACTTGATACGCGCATCCGTCAACTTGGTATTGGCAGGTTTGCTCATCGCCCTCGGTACTTCATTAAAATTGCCATTGTCAACCACTTACGTAACCTTCATGGTAGCCATGGGTACTTCTTTGGCCGACCGTGCTTGGGGACGTGAAACAGCCGTTTACCGCATCACCGGTGTACTTTCAGTGATCGGTGGTTGGTTCATCACTGCCGGTGCAGCCTTTACCATCTCTGCCATCGTAGTATTGATCATGTATTATGGCGGATTCATCGCCATGTTCGCCATGATTGGCTTGGTCATCTTCCTGCTCATCCGTAGCGAACGCATGTACAGCAAGAAGCAGAAGAACGAAAAGGCCAACGACACTATCTTCAAGCAACTATTGGCAAGCCAGGATTTGAAGGAACGCTGGTCATTGCTCCGTCAGCATGTGAACAACAACCATGTGGATATGTTCGATTTCATTATGGCGACTTATACCCAAATTACCGACGGCTTTATCAATGAAGACATCAAGAGCCTCCGCAAGGCCATGATAAGAACAGGCGAAGAAAAGCAAGCCTTGAAGAAGAGCCGCCGCAAGGAAATCATCGGATTACGTCGCATCGACAAGTTTGCAGCCATCGAAAAGAACACTTGGTTCCACTTGGGTAGCAACAGCTGCGAACAGATGTTGTACTGTATGAAGCGTATCTGCGAGCCATGTAAGGAACACGTGGACAACAACTTCAAACCGCTTTCTGAACGTGCCCGCACAGAATTCATTCCGGTACGCGACGAAATGATTACCCTCATGACTCAGGCTCGCGACGTGATTATTTCGGGCGATTACGACAAGGCAGACGCCATCTTGAAGGACGGTGATGGTTTGAAGGTAAAGATTTCTACCCTCCGTCGTCATCAGATGAACCGCATCCACGACGAAAGTGTGAACGTGAAGACTGCTTTGGTTTACTTGAACATCCTGCAGGAATCACAGGAATTGGTCAGCAGCTGGAGACACTTGCTCCGTGCTAGCCGCATGTTCCAATAAACATTTCATTGTCATTCAGAGCGAAGCGAAGAATCTCGGTAACATAAAGTGAATGTTATCGAGATTCTTCGTCGTTACACTCCTCTGAATGACAAAAACACCCATTTCCTTTCGCTTTTTAAAGAAAAGCCACTATATTTGTAACCATTAAACCTTAAATATCAAAAAGAATAGCCATGGCAGACATGAACAACATCATCAAGCAATTCCCCGAAGTGGGCGAAGTGCAAGAAATCAAGGCCCTAACTTCAGGCCTCATCAATCAGACTTATTTGGTAAAGACTGCTGACGAAAACGAACCCAACTACGTTCTCCAACGCATCAACAACAACATCTTCTGCGATGTGGATATGCTTCAACACAACATCGAAGTGGTAACCAACCATATCCGTGCGAAACTCGAAGCTGCAGGCGAAGAAGAAATCGACCGCAAAGTGTTGCGTTATATCCCTGCTACCGACGGTAAGACTTATTATTGCGACGAATCAGGCTATTGGCGTGTATCGGTATTCATCCGCGACTCACAGACTCTCGAAGCCGTTACTCCGGAATCTTCTTACTTGGCAGGTTTGAAATTCGGTGAGTTCCAGGCTCAGTTAGCCGACGTGCCTGAACAATTGGGCGAAGTCATCCCTAAGTTCCACAACATGGAGTTCCGTCTCCAACAGCTCCGCGAAGCCGTTGCCGAAAACAAGGCAGGCCGATTGGCAGAAGTACAAGACATCGTGGATGCCATCGAAAAAGATGCTGAAAAGATGTGTAGTGCCGAACAGCTCCATCGTGAAGGCAAGCTTCCAAAGCGTATCTGCCACTGCGATACCAAGGTAAGTAACATGATGTTCGATATGGAAGGCAAGGTACTTTGTGTCATCGACCTCGACACCATCATGCCAAGCTTCATCTTCTCGGACTTCGGAGACTTCCTCCGTTCTGCAGCCAATACCGGTAAGGAAGACGATACCGACTTGAACAACGTTCAGTTCAACATGGAAATCTTCAAGGCATTTGCCAAGGGTTACATTGAATCGGCAAAGGTATTCCTCACTCCATTGGAAATCGAGATGTTGCCGTATGCTGCTCAGTTATTCCCATACATGCAGGCTGTCCGTTTCTTGGCAGACTACATCAACGGTGATACTTATTACCAAACCAAGTATGCAGAACACAACCTCGTGCGCACCAAGGCTCAGTACAAGCTCTACCAAGAAGCTTGCAAGGCCGAACCTGCTATGAAGGAATTCATAGCCGGCTTGATTGGATAAATTTAGATCCGGAATCATAAAAATCCCGATAGAATGGCGTTTTTTGGTCATTTTATCGGGATTTTTATATAAACTTTCATACCTCTACAAAGCCTCAAATACCCCTATTAGATAGTTAATGTCACATTTTCCCTTCATCGCTTCATACATTTTGAATCTCAACCAGTTACAATGAAGGTACCCCTATTCTCCCTTCATACTGCTTTCAACATCTCTTCCGAAACAGTCTTTATCCTGTTTTTCACACATCCTCAATACCCTCCATATAAACTCCGTCACACCTCGAAAAAGGCTCATAATAACTTTTTGATACGAAACCTATAAAATCATGTCCAGTCCACTTTCATGAAGGCATACCAGTTCTCAATTGTACGAAAACGTACACAAGTGTCTGAATTCGGACAGGTAAATAAAATGCATGTCGTTTATTATCAAGAAGTTACACTTCTGGCACGGTATTTGTTATAGAGGAGGTAGGAAATAGCAAAATGAATATATAAATGAAATACTATATGAATATGAAGAAACACCTCACAATGATGCTTTGCTTGATAGGGATGGCAGCATCGATGAATGCACAGAGTATTAATGGTAAATTGGTGGACGAAAAGAACGAACCGTTAGCATATGCCAATGTGGTACTTCTTTCTATGCCCGACTCTACCTTTGTAAAAGGGGAAACTTCCGATGAAAAGGGCGGTTTTCGCATCGAAGCACCTAAGCCGGGAAGCTACCTGCTTTCCATCAGCAGTGTAGGTTATCGCTCCCAAATCATTCGGCTAAACGACCTGGAAAGACGTCGGAATCTCGGTACCATTGTCATGACCGAAGCGACCGAACTCTTGGGCGAAGTCAGCGTTACCGCCAATGCTACTATCCAGAAGGCCGACCGACAGATTGTCTACCCGTCGCAACAACAACTCAAAATGTCCACTTCGGGATATGACTTGATTAACCGCTTGATGCTGCCCAATCTTTGGGTGAACCCCATCGAGAACAAAATCTCAACCGTGGGAGGCGGAAGCGTGGAACTCCGCATCAACGATGTCAAGGCGAACACACAGGAGGTGTTGGCGCTCAATCCCAAGGAAGTGGAGCGTATCGAATACATCGACGACCCGGGTGCCCGTTATGCAAATACTTCCGTCGAGGCCGTTATCAACTATGTAGTGAAGCGACGTTCGAGCGGTGTCAGTGGCGGGTTCTCTACCACGAATTCCTTTACGACCGGTTTCGGCAACAATTCCGTCTTTTTGAATGCCAATACGGGCAAGTCGCAATTCGGAGTGAACTATTACATCAGCTATCGCGACTATGATGAACGCTACGCCGTGGGTACGGAACAATATACATTCCCTGATGGCACTGAAATCAACCGACGCACGGAGGGTATCTGTGTGCCTTTCGGATATGTGTCACAAAACATCCAGGCATCCTACAACTTGACAGAGCCGGACAAGTATGTCTTCAATGTGGTCTTCAAGAACACGATGTTCGATACCGACAAGCAGAACTTCCGTGACCGCATCATCGAAAAGGGAAAGCCTGACCTTATCAACGACACACACATCACCGACCATAGCAACACGCCTTCGCTCGACCTCTATTTCAGCTATCAGCTTCCGAACAACCAGAGCATAGCTGCCAACATTGTAGGAACACACATCAATACGGACTATATGTACCGCAATCAGGAATACGAGCACGAGGACGACATCCTTTCTACCTATGCTTACGGTACAGACGGAAAGAAATATTCCTTGATTGGTGAAGCCCTCTATAAAAAGGAATGGGACAACACCACCCTGACCGCCGGTTTCAAGGGAAACGTGGCATCGACCAAGAACATCTACATGGGCGACAACGACCAGACCCTACACATGCACGATGATATGCAGTACGGCTATGTGCAGTTGGTAGGCAAGTGGAAGAAGTGGAACTACCGCCTCGGTGCAGGCGTGTCGCGTCATGCCTACCGTCAGGCGGACAATGAATTCGATTATGTAGCTTTCCGCCCGTCTGTTTCGTTGACCTACAACCTCTTCAAGGGGGCAAGCCTCCGCTATACGCTGTCCGTCACTCCATACGCTCCTTCGCTTTCGCAACTCAGCGATATCCCCCAACAGAGCAGTAATCTGGAAATCAACCGGGGAAACAAGGACTTGAAGGTAAACCAAGGATACAACAACTGGCTCATCTTCAACTGGAACATGAAGCGGGTGAACCTGCAATGGCGGGCGCAATACCTCTATCGCGACAAGCCTATCCTGCGCACCATCCGTGCCGTACAGGATGAAGAAGGCAGATACATGGTGGAATATGCACCTATCAATTGGGACTACCGCGAAAGAGTGGCTACCCGTCTGACCTTGGGATGGAAGATAATTCCTGATGTATTGAACTTGAGCGTTTATGGTGGTGTGCATTGGAACAAGTCGGTAGGCGATGGCTATAACCACGAGTACAGCGCTTGGGAAGGAGGCGGAAGCTTGAGTGCCAGCCTCGGCAAGTTCTCGTTGATGGCAGGAACCAGCATCCGCACCAAGTCGATGGCCGGTGTGTATGTAGACTATGGCGAGAACGACGGCTATATCCAGTTGAACTATACACACAAGAGCCTGTCGGTAGGTGCATCGTGGTATTATCCGTTCACATCGGAAGGATGGTCGGCAGGTACACGCACCATGCCCAACCGTTATTTGAATTTCAACCGCTGGACATACATCAAGGACAATGGCAATATGCTTAGCATCGACCTCAGCTGGCGATTCAGTAGTGGACGTAAACATCAGGCAGGCCGAAAGACCTTGAGCAACAGCGATTCAGATTCGGGTATCGTGAAATAGTTTCCCCCGTTGCTAGTACTAGCATACTCTTGAGATGTCTACATCTATAAGTTAATCCAAGTCACAAATTGTGTAATCCGTGTCACAAACTGCAGAAACAACGTTGTTGTTTCGCTGTTCAACAGTGTTGATTTAATAATTCTTCTAGAAGTTTCAGAGAATACATCCCGTTCTTGCATACTTTGTAAGCGGTAGCTATCGATTTTCAGATTTGTAGGCGGTGTGACAGGAAAAACAGCCTCCTTTCACCATAAGTCACTGAGCGTCAAGGAGTATTGCAGGAGTGACAGTATTTTTGAAGCAAATTAAAATTCATGGGATTTTAAAGGGTTTTAGGATACTCACCATTTATATAAAATCTCGATGAAATGACGATTTTCGCCCATTTCATCGAGATTTTCATTTATATTATGAAACCACAAAAAATCTATTCGAACAAATCGTCCAACAAAACTTCCTTTTGAATATGTCCCGAATAAGCATTTTGCTTTACGCCGTATGTGGTGACAAACGTAAGTTGAAGCGACTTATGCGTACGGGTTTCCTCTTGAAAAGCCGCAAGTTTATTCCGAAGGACCTCATCGTACTTCTTATCTATCACAAATTCCTTTTGCGCATACTTCATCTCGCACAGGTTGACTGTTTGGTCTTTCCGGTCAATAACCAAATCGATTTGTGCTCCTTCTTCAAAAGAAATGCTTCGCCATGAGGAAGTCAGGCTCTGCACACCCGAAACTCCCAAAGCTTTCTTTATTTGCGAAATATGTGAAAGACAAAGCATCTCGAAGGCATAGCCACTCCACGCACGATGAATACCGCTTCCTAATGAATTGGTCCAAAAATGTTCGTCCCGATAACGGTTCTTTTGAATGAACCTGAAATAAAAAAGAGTAAAGAAGTCGGTCAATTGGAATAGAGTATCTTTTTTCTGCTTGGCAAACGGTTCATACTGACGAATGAAACCACAACTTTCCAATTCTTTCAGCATTGTAGTTAGCCCTCCGTTATTGGCCAACTTAGTTTGTTGGATAATTTCTTGTCTAGTCAATCCCTTACCTTTAGAAGACAATACCTCCACAATACGAATATAGTTTTCTGAATACTTGAACAAGGCCCGATAGAGATTATCAAACTCTCCATCCAAAGCACACCCGATTTCAAAGAAAAGGTGATCAATATTCTGAGCAACACTGAAGCCCTTTTGCATTTGTTTCAAATAGAAAGGAACACCTCCCATAATCATGTAACATTCGGCAATCTCTCTATTGGAATAGCCAAATCCCTTCATATCAAAGTATTGCTTGCACTC
>SUXY01000057.1 GCA_015060705.1 Bacteroides sp.
GTAGCGATCCGTTCCGTTCAGAAGAAGGTCTTGAAGGCCGTGAAGAATGGCGAGTCTACGGTCACTATCGTGGAGGATGAAGAAGACTCTACTGAAGAAGGTACTGAATAAACCACCCCGGTAATTGTCATTCAGAACGCCCGGTAATTGTCCTTTAACCCTCAGTATTGTCATTCAGAACGGAACGTAGTGGAGTGAAGAATCTCGGTGACACCCACTATATGTACTCGAGATTCTTCGCTTCGCTCTGAATGACAAGACGGGAGTGAATGTTAAAAATTAATCACTAACTAAAACTAAACTAACACAACATGGAAAACAAATCAATCTGGGGAAAAATCCTAAATATCGTCATAACAATTTTAACTGCTGTGGCAACCACTTTTGGCTTAACGTCATGCTTAGGGGTATAAAAAAAGGGCAGACTTCGTGTCTGCCCCTCCTATCATACAATTGAATTATTTATGATTGTGGTCGCAATCAGCTCCATGTGAATGAGTACATCCTTCACCATGTGCATGATTATGTCCTTCGCCATGACCATTTTCGCTACAGCAAGTACCTTCTGCTTGCATTTGCTTCATGAATTCGATGCTCATAGCTACACATTCCAATGGAGTCTTACCCATGCTTGGCTGGTCTTGTTCTACGATGAGCCACTTGCTACCAGCTGCTTTTGAAGCTCTCACGATAGCAGGAATATCTTGTACACCATAACCCAATGGACGGAATTCAAAAGCGGTATTTTCTTTCTTTTCACCTTCATTCAAACCAATCAATGCGTATGGATCTTCCTTCTGTTCACCTGCAGCAAAGTAGTCCTTCAAGTGAACAACCGGTGAACGACCTTCATACTTTTGCAAATAAGCAACCGGATCCTGACCTGCATACTTCACCCAGCATTGGTCAAGTTCTGTCTGCAATAAATCCGCAGGAACATTAGCATACAAGTAATCCAAACCAAATTCACCGCTTTCTGTCTTTTGGAATTCAAAGTCGTGGTTGTGATAAAGCAATGTCATACCGGCATCCTTTACCTTCTGACCGATGGTGCGGATTTCTTCAATCATTTGCATGAATTTTTCACCACCCGGACGACGTTCTTCGGTTACATAAGGAACAACGATGTATTCACAACCGATAGCCTTGTAATCAGCAATTACCTTGTCAATATCAGCCAACATGTCTGCCAATGGTACATGAGCAGAAATCGGATTTAAACCAAGTTCAGCACACCATGTCTTGATTTGTTCAGGTGACTGGTCATACAAACCTGCAAATTCTACACCTTCATATCCCATTTCCTTCACCTTCTGGAGTGTGCCTTTGAAATCTTTTGCCATATCATCGCGTACACTATAGAGTTGCAAACCGACAGGCAAACAACATTCCTTTACTTCTTCTGTCTTAGCTTCAGATTTCTTTGAAGCACCGCCACATGAAGCCAAACACATCAATGTAACGGCAAAAAACAATAACATTGAAAACTTTTTCATCGTATCAAAATTTAATTATAAAGTATACTTATTAAAGAAACGGTCCGTTTGCATCCAAGCAAGCGGACCGCATTCCTTTTATTCAGGGAATCGAATTATTCTTCCTTCTTAGCTTTCTTAGCGCAAGCCTTCTTAGCAGGAGCCTTCTTTTCCTTCGGTTCTGCCTTAGCAAGCTTCTTCTGAGCCTTTTCCAATTCCTTAGTCAAAGCAGCGATTTCTTCGCCCTGGTTCTTGATAGTAGTCAACAATGAGTTCAATTCTTCATTGTCCATATCAGCAGGATACAAAGAGTCAACGCGTGCGATGAAGTCACCAACAATGTTCATGTAGTTAGTGAAGGCATCGAATGGAGAGTCGTAGATACCGCGTTCAATGTACAAACCAGTATGTTTGGTAGTCATGAAACGGAAGTTGTTGCTAGCCTGGAGATAATCCCAGTCTTGCTTGATACGACGGTCTTGGCAGAGGTGTACGCGTTCAGCTACGCTATACAACTTGTCAAATGCTTCGCGTTGGAGGATGTTACCCAAGAAGCTAGAGATATCTCTTTCTTCGTCTGTCCAAGACATTGGATAAGGAACGTCAACTGCATCCACTGATTTCAGCTTAGTGATGATTTCAGTTGGAGTTGAGAATGTGATACCCTTTTCCTTAGCGCAAGCTGGCAATGCCTTCAAGAATTCAAGGATGTTAGAAGACAATGGTTGAGCAACACCAAGAGCAGACAATTCCATGAAGATGTTGATCACTTGTTCTTCTTCCGGCATGTCAGCAATCCAACCGATATACTTGTCAGCGAACAAAGGATATTCATTCCATTCAGAGTTGTTGAAACGCAAGCTGATGTCATCAGACAACTTGAAGTCACGCAACAACACCTTCAAGTTCTGGTTGTATGCACAGTGATACAAGTAGTGAGCGCTCTTCCAACCCAAAACGTGCTTAGCACCTTCTGTCAAGATACCCTTGAAGCCCATATCAGCGATGATAGCACCGATTTCGTTCGAGTAAATCAAAGAAGAGTTACGGAATACCTTAGGAGCCTTGCCGAACATTTGTTCAACCTTAGTGCGCATGCGTTCTACGTCATCGCGGAAGCATTCTTCATTTGCCAATGAAGAAAGACCGTGTGAGTAAGGTTCGCACAAGAATTCAACACAACCAGTTTCGTTCAATTCGTGCAACAATTCGATTACTCTTGGAGCATAAGTTTCCAACTGTTCCAAAGCAACACCTGATACAGACAAAGCAACCTTGAATGCACCATTGTTAGCCTTAGCCATGTCAATCAAAGCACCCAATGCAGGGATATAAGAACGTTCTGCAACGTCGTTGATGCTACGTTCGTTTTCGTAGTCATCATAGTAATAGTGGTCACGACCGATATCGAAGCAACGATAGCGCTTCAAGTTGATAATATTGTGAATCTCAAAATAAAGACAGATTGTTTTCATATCTATATTATTTTATTATTTGTTGTTTCTAATTAATTCATCATAGATAGCACGGTGTCTCAAGCCGACCTTTTCCCAAGTGATACCATCCACTTCTTTCTTACCTTCTTCTTGCAAGTACTTGAATAAGCCAGGGTTAGTACAGAGTGAATAAATAGCATCAGCCATAGCGTGGATATCCCAATAGTCAACCTTGATGACATTTTCAAGGATTTCACCACAACCGGATTGCTTGGAAATGATAGAAGGAGTACCACACTGCATAGCTTCCAATGGAGCGATACCAAATGGTTCGGATACAGAAGGCATTACGAATACATCACTATTCTTATATGCTTCGTATACTTGCTTACCACGTTGGAAACCTGGGAAGTGGAACTTATCAGCAATACCACGTTCTGCAGCCAAGTTCACCATTGCTTCGTACATATCACCAGAACCGGCGAATACGAAACGGATGTTCTTTGTACGCTTCAATACGAGAGCTGCTGCTTCGACGAAGTATTCAGGACCCTTTTGCATAGTGATACGTCCCAAGAATGTAACCACCTTTTCCTTTGGATGCTCTACGCGTGGAATAGCATCATATTCAGGAGACAATGGATATACCGCATTGTGCATAGCCACACACTTACGTGGATCCTGATGATAGTGATTGATTACAGTCTGACGAGTCAATTCAGATACACACATGATACAATCTGCATGGTCCATACCGTTCTTTTCAATTGAATAAACAGTTGGATTCACCTGACCACGAGAACGGTCAAAGTCTGTAGCATGTACGTGGATACACAATGGTTTACCACTAACCATCTTAGCATGTACACCAGCCGGATAAGTCAACCAGTCGTGAGCGTGGATGATATCGAATTCACGAGTACGGGCAACAACACCTGCAATGATGGAATAGTTGTTGATTTCTTCGTGCAAATTGCCACCATAACCACCTGCAAAGTGCAAACAACCCAAATCGTTGACATTCATGTATGAGAAGTCAGCATAGATATGATCACGATGTGAATAATATTCTTCCGGAGTACAATAATTCGGCAAACGAGACTTCAAATAGTCATAATCTACATCACGCCATACTACCGGCACTTGGTCCATACCCAAGATATGCAAGAAATCTTCTTCTTCACCTGTGGGCTTCGGCAAACAGAATGTTGTTTCAACATCACCCTGAAGGCTCAAACCTTTCGTAATACCGTAAGAAGCTACCGCAAGACCACCTAAAATTTTGGGAGGAAATTCCCATCCAAACATTAATACTTTCATATAGGCTCCTCCTATTAATAGTTATACTTACTTAATAAATACAATGTTCTCTGGATTTCTGCCACATTCATTGCGAATGAAACAGCACCACGTCCCTTGAACGGTGGGTTACCATCGAACACTTCAGGGATAGAACCGATACAGTGAGATGTCATTTCGTCTTCGAAACCAATCAAGTGGCGTTCAATGAAGCCGAGTGCACTCATCTTGTAAATCTTAAGATAGGCTTCGAAATAGAAACCTGCCAACCATGGCCATGCTGTACCTTGATGGTATGCATAATCACGTTGGTGCTGAGGACCTACATAGTTAGGATTGTAACCACCACTCTTCGGGCTCAAAGAACGGAGACCCTTCGGAGTCAACAATTCCTTCGAACAGATATCAACGATACCCTTCTTCTGACGGGTATTCAATGGAGAATAATCAAATGCAGCAGCAAAGATCATGTTCGGACGAACGCTCCAGTCCATCATGTGACCGTCTACATAGTCCAACAAATAACCGTGTTCATTCAAGAATGTATCAACGAATGAAACAGCTGTCTTTTCTGCGATATCCTTCAAAGCTTCTGTCAATGTGTTTTCACCCAACAATTCAGCAGCAAAGCAAAGAGCGTTGTACCACAAAGCGTTGATTTCTACTACATAGCCTGTACGTGGGATAACCGGACGACCATTAGCTGTAGAGTTCATCCAAGTTACAGCTCTATCGTGGCCATTGGTATAAAGCAAGCCATTGCTATGCAAGAACAAGTTCGGATGATTTTCACGACGGAGGTATTCCATGATTTCTTCTACAAGAGCGCCATACTTTTCACGGCATTCTTCCTTAGAAACCATCTTAGCATATTGCTGGATACACCATACAGCCCACAACAAGACATCTGGATGTTCCATTTCGTAAACCTTCAAGTTATTAGGTTCGTCATTGATGAAATGGCGGATAGCCTTGCTAGCTGTAGTCATCATTTCTTCATACTTCGCCTTTTCGTCGATAGCCAATGTCAAACCCGGCAATGAGATGAACATGTCACGAGCACGACACTTGAACCAAGGATAACCAGCGAGGATGTAAGCTTCACCTTCTGAACGATTTGTAAACTGGTGAGCTGCATTAATCAAGCAGTGTTTGAAATTATCACGCGGAGTACGTTCTTCCATTTCATCTTCGAAAGTCTTCTTCAATCCGCGAGTCTTCACTTCTTTCACACCGGCAGCGAATACGATGCTTTCGCCCTTCTTGATTTCCATTTCGAAGTAACCAGGTACATAGAGATCTTCGTTGAAGTCATAACCTCTTTCCTGTTCCTTCGGATATTCCATTCCGCGATACCAATCCGGTTGGAATACGAATTCGTTCTTCTTGTTGAACTGCATGTACAAGTCTGGATAGCCAGCATACATACAAGTCTTGATACCGTTATCCACTGCTTGATATTCACGGCTAGCAGTCGGATTTTCGTGAGTGTACTGACGTACGCTACGGAAAGCCAAGAACGGACGGAATCTCAAAGTAGTAGCAGAGTGTGCATCTACCAATGTGTAACGGATAAGAATACGGTTTTCGTAGTGTTCAAATACAGTTTCCTTCTTCAAGATTACACCACCTACGCGATACCAAGTAGTAGGTACCTTTTCGCATTCATATTCACGGATGTACTTGTGACCTCTTGGAGCGTAGTTGTCGCCCTGATACTTATGAAGGCCCAAGTTAAATTCTGCACCATGTTGTATCACTGTTGCATCGAGTGAAGAAAGCAATACATGATTTTCATCGTCAAGTTCCGGAATTGGAATAACGAGCAAACCATGATATTTTCTCGTATTACAATCAACAATGGTAGTACAATGGTAAGCTCCCGAACGGTTCGTACGAAGAATTTCTCTAGGAAGAGTTTCTTCAAGATTCGTCATGAGAGTCTTGTCAAATCGTAAGTAACTCATAGTTGTTATATTAAGGTTATTAAAAAAATCCATATTCGGCACATATCTATATGAGCCGCTCAAAATTAGTTATTTTATATTTAAGGAAAAACTAAATAAGGAATTATTTTATGAAAAAAAACATATTTTCTAGAAATAAGGCATAGTTTGTCCGATAAATGTGATATTTGTTACAAAAATACGTCAACCTTTAATCATTGAATAATTCGAAAGTGAACTTAAAACCAATGGTGTCAAACTTCCCATTCATGGAATTGACAAAAACACCGGCATCGAATATATGGGTTCCAATGCCATAGCCCACTTCAATATATGGATTCAAATGGGGCATAAAAAGGATACCACCATAGAGCCTTTCCTGTTGGATCATGCCCAACCAACGATTGAGCGGACGTAATAAAATGAAAGGTGATTCATAGGTGACATTCCCACGCAGATATTGAGTGGATGAGTTATACCAATGCCTATCCAACAAATGGAAGGTCCCTCCTATTTCATCGTTCCAATCATCGGGAATATTGCTTCGTTTAAAGTTTACAAAGTCCACAAAGTAAATGTTGTCCATTTTGGTAAACGCACCCACACCTGCACGATAGCTAAGCGTGCGGATTTTGTTCAATTTTATCTTTTGTTGAACTTCAAATTCCAATCGTTCGTGTTCATCATTACTATTGAACAAGCCTTTGAAGCCTCTTTCATAGTCCAAGATAAAAGTCGGCATACTAGAACCCACATTCATCTTACGACGTCCATTCATGTAATAATACAAACTCGGTGTCCATTCCAATCGGATACGAGGTGCGAAACTATTGTATTCAGAACGGATATCCAAATTTTGAAGAAGCCCACCACCAGCCTGTGTAACGAAATCCTTCAAAAGTAATCGACTCTTGTCCATAAGGTGTCGCCAATGTACCGATGCACCAACCTTAATCATCAGCCCATTGACAGGTTCAATGTTATGGAAAACATTCAAGTAAATATCCTTGAAGTAATCCAACTCCATATCTTTAAAGTTTAGTGTGCTATCTGCCAATGTTTCCAATTTATCCAGTACCACACTACTATAGATGCGATTACCATTTCCTACATTAATTTCAACTCCTCCTAACTTCTCGGGCCAATATTGAAATTCCATATCGCCTTTGACATACAATTCCTTTTTCGTGAAATTATAACCTATTTGCGGTACAATACGAAGCAAACGACCTGTATTGAAGAGTCGATTATATTTAAAACGTTGTCTATATGAAATACCACGGCTATGGCTATAATCCAACATGACCGGATTGATCAATGGAGAACATTTTACACTACCTAAACTAGACAAGTTTACATTATAACTGCTTACTAGAACATCACCTAATTGCCCCCAAAACTCTTCACTCTTCTTCTCTTCTACTTTTTCTTTCCATTCTTTCGTTATCCAACCGGAAGAATTGTTTCGGGCCAATTGATACTGATATAAGAAAAATTCATCATTAGTAAGCGGAACAGGACGGATACTGTCCATAGCATCTCTACCTGTAACGATTTGAGTAGAATCCATGGTCAACTTATAAAATTCCGTCAAATCATGGCTATGTTTCTTTTGGGACTTTCTTCTTTCACCACCTTTGTAGAATTCCACCATATTGTATTTTACCCATGCACCGGCATTCATCTCCAAATGATTACCCATGAACTTGAAGTTTATGTCCAAATTAAGTCGAACAGGCAGGAATTCTTCTTCATCATCTTTCCCCATAATGTTCAGGAGTTTGAATTCTATCATATCAAACTTACCTTCAAAATAAACTTCCCGTATCGTCCATACTTCATCACTCACCCAAATGTATCCGCTAACTAATTGGGTACCCTTGAATTTAGGTACAATGCGTATCTTATATTTCTGCGAATTGTCTTCCTTGACGATTGAATCTAATAAATAGGTATAGTATTTTGAGCATTCCTTATCCAATGGAGACAATAATTTATCTGACATGATGGAAGATGAATAGATATTCATATTCAAGAAATTAGTCAAATCCGTTAGTTGACCACGGTGACGTGGAAAGGTAGAAGATATAGCCTTAACTTTACGATTATAAATATCGGGAGCTGTATAGTGCATCTCGCTCAACGATTCGATGATGTAATCGTTCACACCTTTTTCCAAACGAAACATCGAAGGAATATATCTCACCAATTTATTACTCTTATGTACCCTTACTCTACCTTTTAAATAAACGTCGGCCTTGTATTCATCAACAATTTTTGAATAGAAAGGAGAAAATTGGAAAATGTTCTGAAGAATGGAATCTTGTATCACCTGATAATGTGAAACGGAATCACTCTTTTCCATAGCTGATAAAGATATTGGAAAGAATGACAACATAAAACTGACAAGTATATATATTTTCAGTGTTTTATACATTTCATTAAACAAATGTGATACTACAAAGGGCAAATATAAACAAAAAATGACTATGGAATGCTGATTAATTGGACGAAAACCACTATTTTTGCATCCAACAACCAATATTTAGATAGACAATATGTCGAAAATGAGATTTTTTGCTCTTCAAGAGCTAGCCAACAGACGTCCTGTTCCTGTTGATTATCCTTCAGAAAAATTATCCGACTATTACGGAGCGCATGTTTTTGATCGTAAAAAAATGCAAGAATTCCTTCCTAATGAAGCTTATAAGGCAGTAATTAATGCGATTGAAAAAGGAGTTCCATTTAACCGTGAAATGGCCGATATGATTGCCAACGGTATGAAGAGTTGGGCTAAGACATTCAATGTAACTCACTATACTCACTGGTTCCAGCCTCTTACAGATGGGACTGCAGAAAAGCATGACGGATTCATCGAATTTGATGAAGACGGTGATGTGATTGAACGATTCTCCGGTAAGCTTCTGATTCAGCAAGAACCAGATGCTTCTAGTTTTCCGAATGGTGGTATTCGTAATACATTCGAAGCACGTGGATATACCGCTTGGGATGTGTCTTCTCCAGCCTTTATTGTGGACAAGACGTTGTGTATTCCGACTATTTTCATTTCGTATACAGGTGAAGCATTGGACTACAAAACTCCTTTGTTGAAAGCTTTGGCAGCAGTAGACAAGGCAGCAACTGAGGTATGCAAAATGTTCGTACCTGATGTAAAGCGTGTATATGCTAACCTCGGTTGGGAACAAGAATATTTCTTGGTTGATACTGTTCTATACAATGCTAGACCGGACCTTTGCATTACAGGGCGTACATTGATGGGACACTCTTCTCCGAAAGACCAACAATTGGATGACCATTATTTCGGTTCGATTCCTACACGTGTAACCAACTTCATGAAGGAACTGGAAATCGAATGTCATAAGTTGGGTATCCCAGTCAAAACTCGTCATAATGAAGCTGCTCCGAACCAGTTCGAATTGGCTCCTATCTTCGAAGACGTGAACTTGGCAAACGACCACAACCAGTTGGTGATGGACTTGATGAAACGTATTGCGACCAAGCACAACTTTACCGTATTGCTTCACGAAAAACCTTTCAAGGGAGTGAATGGTTCGGGTAAGCACAATAACTGGTCTTTGTGTACTGATACCGGCATCAACTTGTTCTCTCCTACCAAGACAGCAGATGGCAATATGCTCTTCTTGACATTTATAGTGAATGTGTTGATGATGGTATACAAGAATCAGGACTTGCTTCGTGCATCCATTGTAAGTGCCGGCAATAGTCATCGCTTGGGAGCAGCAGAAGCTCCTCCAGCTATACTTTCCATTTTCTTGGGTGGACATCTTTCGCACATGCTTGACGAAGTAGCTGAAAACTTGGGAGATGCTAAGCTTACAGCAGAAAAGAAAAAAGCATTACAATTAGGTATTAGTCGTATTCCTGCAATTCTATTGGATAATACCGACAGAAACCGTACTTCTCCATTTGCCTTTACAGGTAATCGTTTCGAATTCCGTGCAGCTGGTTCATCTGCTAATTGTGCAGCATCAATGATTGTCATCAATGCAGCCATGGCTCATCAACTCAATGAGTTCAAGGCAAGTATTGACCTTCTCGTTTCACAAGGAATGGAACAAGAAGAAGCCTTGTATAAAGTATTGAAAGAAATGATTACAGCTTCCAAGAATATCCGATTCGAAGGAGACGGTTATTCAGATGAATGGAAAGAAGAAGCCATGAGACGTGGATTGACCAATATCAGCCATGTACCGGAAGCAATCATGCGATTCAATGATTCTCAATCACGCGAAGTTTTGATTGGTGAAAACATTTTCAATGAAAACGAATTGATTTGTCGTATCGAAGTGGAATTGGAAAAGTTCACCAAGAAGGTTCAGATTGAAAGCCGTGTTTTGGGAGATTTGGCTATTAACCACATTGTACCTACAGCAGTAATCTACCAAAACCGATTGTTGGAAAACTTGCGTGGACTTCGTGAAACATTCTCACAGGTTGAATATGAAATGCTAGGAGCAGACAGACGTGAGCTAGTAAAGGAAATTCAGTTCCGTATTCTTGAAATCAAGCAATTGGTAAGAGAAATGACAGAGGCTCGTCGTATTTCCAATCGTTTGACCAGCCAAGTAGAAAAAGCATATAGCTACGAAGAAAAGGTAAGACCATACATGGAACAGATTCGTGAACACATCGATCATCTCGAACTAGAAATCGATGATGAGATTTGGCCATTGCCGAAATATCGTGAACTTTTATTTACAAAATGATAAAAAGGGGGTAAACACCCCCTCTTTTTTGTATTTTTTTTGACATTTCGTTTCTTTTTTATTTTTTTCTTTCTACCTTTGTGCTGTATAACACGGTTTTATAGCATAGAAGATAATGGCAAAGAAGGAATTGACAGAAAAAGAAATAGCGGAATGTATCCCCGACATATGGATGCCTCTAACACTGGAACAAAGAGAATTTCTAGCACAGAATTTCACTGTGCAAAAGTTCAAGAAGAATGAAACAATCTATTGTGAAGGAGAAACTCCTATGCATTTGATGTGTCTTCTTAGTGGTAAAGTAAAAATCTACAAGGAAGGTGTTGGTGGCAGAAGTCAGATTATCCGTGTCATGAAGGACAAGGAATATTTTGCTTATCGTGCTTATTTTGCAGAAGAGAATTTTGTTACAGCTGCTGCTGCATTCGAACCGTGTACTATTTGTTTGATTCCGATGCCAGCTATTATGAAGCTTTTGGCTGAAAACAACGAATTAGCCATGTTCTTCATTCGTCAGCTCTCTATAGATTTGGGCATTTCAGATGAAAGAACCGTCAACCTTACCCAAAAGCATATTCGTGGACGATTGGCAGAATCATTGCTTTTCTTAAAAGATACTTATGGTGTAGAAGAAGATGGATTTACATTGAGTATCTATCTTTCCCGCGAAGATTTGGCCAACTTGTCGAATATGACAACATCCAATGCCATCCGTACATTATCCAACTTTGCAACAGAGAAATTGATTGCAATTGATGGACGAAAGATCAAGATTATCGAAGAAGATAAACTTAGAAAAATCAGTAAGATAGGATAAAAGAATAGAGGAGCTTTATGGGCTCCTCTTTTCTTTTATTTAATTGCTTGTCGAATCCGAACAAGTTTTTCTAACAATCCTTCCAGCAAGTCCAACTTCAACATGTTGGCACCATCACTCTTGGCTACAGATGGATCTTCATGTGTTTCCATAAACAAGCCATCTACTCCTACTGCAACACCAGCTTTTGCTACCGTTTCAATCAAAGCAGGCATACCACCTGTTACTCCACTGGTCTGATTCGGTTGTTGTAAGGAATGGGTTACATCCAATACCACCGGATGACCAAATGTTTGCATTTCAGGAATACCTCGATAGTCCACCAACAAGTCTTGATAGCCAAATGTAGTACCACGTTCTGTCAACATTACTTGGCTATTTCCTGCTTCCACTACTTTGTCAGCAGCAAAACGCATGGCTCCTGGAGACAAGAACTGTCCTTTCTTAATATTCACTATCTTACCAGTCTTTGCAGCAGCTACCAACAAATCAGTCTGACGACAAAGGAAAGCAGGAATCTGCAATATATCTACATATTCTGCAGCCATAATTGCTTCTTCTGGTGCATGAATATCTGTTACTACAGGAACATCGAATGTATCGTGTACCTTCTTGAGAATCTTCAACGCCTTTTCATCACCGATTCCAGTAAAGGAATCCAACCGGGAACGATTGGCTTTTCGATAAGAACCCTTGAATACATAAGGTATTTCCAATCTATTGGTCATCTTTACCACTCGCTCTGCAATACGCATTGCCATATCTTCACCCTCAATAACACAAGGGCCTGCCAACAGAAAGAAATTTTCGGAACTCTTTAAATCTTGTATGGTCATATTATTTAGGTATTATCAAAGTTAATGCTTCGGGTATAATTCTCACATCAAGAGGACAATCATGATACAATTGTCGACCGTCCAAACTAAGAGCTGCATTCTGAGCACGTAGAATCTTCACCTTACGAGTACGATAAGGTTTCACCACCTTTGCGTTGAGAATGCGTCCTTGCACCAATAGCCACAAGCCCTTGAGCAATTGCAATAATTCCGGTCGATATACCACCGACACGTCCAACCAACCATTGTATGGTACTGCACTTGGTGTCAAGCCATATCCACGTGCACTACCGATACATACGGTCATCACTTTATCACGGATATGCTCACCATTGATTTTCAGGTGCATACGATGCAGTTTTCTTTCAAATAAAAGGAGAAACATGGATGATAAGAACGAAAGCCATTGCATACCCCAAAAACGTCTTGTACCATTCGAAATCCACACAAAACGGGCTCCCAAACCGATGTACATGGCATTGATAAAATAACGCGTACCACACACATCACCATCGGTATATCCTACACGACCCACGTCGATTTTTCTCAAACGACGATTGATGATCCAATCCACTGCTTCTTTATAATCATCGCTATCCAATCCGAAATAAGAAGCGAAGTCATTACCGATACCATTCGGAATAATACCAAGAGCTATTTCATCCTTCTTCTCTGCTGATGAAGTCATGATACCATTCACCGCATCGTTGATGGCTCCATCACCACCTACGATTACAATTGTCTGATAGCCATTATTGGCCAGCATACGCGCCAAACGTTCTACTGAGCCATATCCTTCTGACTGCATATAGTCGAACAATACACCCCGCTCCTCCATGTATTCGCGAATCTTTTCCCATTTCTTTTGGGTTTTGCGACTACCGGCTTTGGGATTATAAATAATCCCCCATCTGTTTGTCTCTACTGCCATTACGCTAGTTATTTGTGTTTATCAAATTGATAATTTGTTCCAATTTCTCTTCCATCGGTAGTGTGGCATCCAACCAATGAATGGTAAATCCACGTCTTTCCATTCCTCTGAACCAAGTCATCTGTCGTTTGGCGAACTGATGGATCGCTGTTTCCAGTTGAAGAAACATTTCCTCATAAGTCAACTCGCCGATGACATATTGTGTAAGGAATTTATACTCCAATCCATAATAAATTAGACTGTCCGGATGAATGCCTTCTGCCAACAAGCCACGTACCTCTTCCACCATTCCTTCTTCCAATCGTTGTTTAAGACGACGGGTTATCTTTTCTCTTCGGAGTTCACGATCAATGTTTACTCCTACTATCAAGCTATGAAGCGAAGGAAACTCCCGATATTCGGGTGGTTGTTGTTTGTAATATTCTTCGATTTCTATCGCTCGGATAGCTCGCTTGGCTGTATCCACATCCGTGGAATTATGAAGTTTCTTATACCCTTCCAATATGTGGGTCAGTTCTTCCAACGACTTACCTTCCAACGAAGCCCGAAGTTCCGGATTTTCAGGTACCGGCAACAAACGATATCCCTTCAATACTGATTCCACATACATACCTGTTCCTCCACAGAGAACCGGTAATTTTCCTTTTGCGGTAATTTCCTCGTAAGCTTTGAGAAAATCCCGTTGATATTCAAAAACATTGTACTTGTATCCAGGTTCAACGATGTCTATCAGATGATAAGGCACTTCATGCCCATTCACCGTATAGTCCACCAAATCTTTGCCTGTTCCCAAATCCATACGACGATAAACCTGACGACTATCTCCACTGATGATTTCAGTGTCGAGCTTGTTAGCCAGGGCTGCTGCCAATGGAGTTTTCCCCGAAGCAGTAGGACCAATAATTGTTATCAAATCGTATTTCATTGTCTTAAATCCATAAATTGCACAAAGATAATCATTTTGTGTAATATCCCACTATAAATATGAAAAAAAAGCCGCCCGATGAATATCGGACGGCTCTCGCTTATAAAAATGTTACGAATTAACCGTTAACCTTCTTCATGTGAGCGATCAAATCCAATACCTTGTTAGAGTAACCGATTTCGTTGTCATACCAAGAAACCACCTTAACAAATGTATCAGTCAAAGCGATACCAGCCTTAGCATCGAAGATAGAAGTCAAAGTGCAACCCAAGAAGTCAGCTGAAACAACTGCATCTTCAGTATAACCAAGAACACCCTTCAATTCGCCTTCAGAAGCTTCCTTCATTGCAGCACAGATTTCTGCATAAGTAGCAGGCTTAGCCAAGTTACAAGTCAAGTCAACTACAGAAACGTCCAAAGTAGGAACGCGGAATGCCATACCAGTCAACTTACCGTTCAATTCAGGAATAACCTTACCTACAGCCTTAGCAGCACCTGTAGAAGAAGGGATAATGTTACCAGCAGCAGCACGACCACCTCTCCAGTCCTTCAAAGATGGACCGTCAACAGTCTTCTGAGTAGCAGTAGTAGAGTGAACTGTAGTCATCAAACCTTCAGTGATACCCCACTTATCGTTCAATACCTTAGCGATAGGAGCCAAACAGTTAGTAGTACAAGAAGCGTTAGACACGAATTGTGTACCCTTTTCATACTTATCCAAGTTAACACCGCATACGAACATAGGAGTAGCATCCTTTGAAGGAGCTGACATAACTACGTACTTAGCACCAGCTTCGATGTGAGCTTGAGCCTTTTCCTGAGAAAGGAACAAACCTGTAGATTCAACTACATATTCTGCTTCGATTTCGTTCCACTTCAAGTCAGCCGGATTTCTTTCTGCTGTTACGCGGATTGCGTTGCCGTTCACGATCAACTTGCTATTTTCTACGTCAGCTTCGATAGTACCTTCGAATTGACCGTGCATTGTATCGTACTTCAACATGTATGCCAAATAATCTACTGGGCACAAGTCGTTGATACCTACAATCTGGATATCGTTACGAGTTTGAGCTGCACGGAATACGAAACGGCCGATACGACCGAAGCCATTAATACCTACTTTAATCATGTTTCTTTAAATTTAAAGGTTCTATAATAAGTTTTTAATCACGTGAAATCAAGTCATTGCATTTTTCTGCATTTTTCAAACAGATTTCAATGCAAAAATAATAATTTGTTTTTATATTCCCATACGAAATCAAAAATAAAATTTAAAAAAGCACTTTATTGAGAGAAAATCACGATAAATTGAAGCAGAAAACAAAAAAATAACTATCTTTGTTCCCGAATTAAAAGAAACCATACATATTATATATATGAGAAGCAAAATCTTTCCTCAATTGTTTTGTGCACACAGCACCGCCTGGCTTTCAGGAGGCATCTGCATGAGCAAGCAGGAAACCTTGCGCTTGAACGGATTTTCGGAAAAGACATGCGGCATCCAATAGGATTGGAGCGCCGCATCTTTTTTATATATACACATGAATGTTACAACTTTAAAAGTAAAATAGGAATATGAAACAAGACATGATTGTTATTCTCGACTTGGGTAGCCATGAAAATACCGTGGTTGCTAGAGCCATTCGTGCGTTGGGCGTTTATAGCGAAATCTATCCGCACGACATTACAGCTGCTGAATTGAAGGCATTGCCTAATGTAAAAGGTATCATCATCAACGGTGGACCGAACAATGTCATCGATGGTGTAGCTATCGACGTTCTTCCTGAAATCTACGAAGCTGGATTCCCTGTGATGGCAGCAGGTCACGACAAGGCACTTTGCGAAGTGAAGCTCGCTCAGTTTGCCAACGATGAGGAAGCTATCAAGGAAGCTGTGAAGGGTTTCGTTTTCGATACTTGTAAGGCTGAAGCTAACTGGAACATGAAGAACTTTGTGGCAGACCAGGTAGAACTCATTCGTCAACAAGTAGGTGACAAGAAGGTATTGTTAGCTCTCTCGGGTGGTGTAGACAGTTCTGTAGTAGCTGCTCTCCTTTTGAAGGCTATCGGTGAAAACCTTGTTTGCGTTCACGTAAATCATGGCTTGATGCGTAAGGGTGAATCTGAAAACGTAGTCGAAGTATTCCGTAACCAGCTTTGCGCTAACTTGGTATATGTAGATGCTACCGACCGTTTCTTGAATCTTCTTGCAGGTGTAGCCGATCCAGAGCAGAAGCGTAAGATTATCGGTGCAGAATTTATCCGTGTATTCGAAGAAGAAGCACGCAAGCTCGATGGTATCGACTTCCTCGGTCAGGGTACCATCTATCCGGACATCGTAGAATCGGGTACAAAGACAGCCAAGATGGTGAAGTCTCACCACAATGTAGGTGGCTTGCCTGAAGACCTTCAGTTCGAATTGGTAGAACCATTGAAGCAATTGTTCAAGGACGAAGTTCGCGCTTGTGGTGTAGAACTTGGCTTGCCATACGAAATGGTATATCGTCAACCGTTCCCAGGTCCAGGTTTGGGCGTACGTTGTTTGGGTGCAATCACACGCGATCGTCTCGAAGCACTCCGTGAATCGGATGCTATCCTCCGCGAAGAATTCGCTATCGCTGGTCTCGACAAGAAGGTATGGCAATACTTTACCATTGTACCTGATTTCAAGAGTGTAGGTGTACGCGACAATGCTCGTTCATACGATTGGCCGGTTATCATCCGTGCGGTAAACACTATTGATGCAATGACTGCTACTATCGAAAAAATCGACTGGGCTATCCTTATGAAGATTACAGACCGTATCTTGAAGGAAGTTCCAATGGTAAACCGTGTTTGCTACGATATGTCTCCAAAGCCTAGTGCTACAATCGAGTGGGAATAAAATAAACCCTTTTTAAAGCATATTTTTAATAGCCTCGACTCTAAAAAGTCGGGGCTATTTCGTTGATATATAGCCTCCAGTGCTCTCAGGAAGGTTTTTTAGTATTTTTGTTAACGAATGTAATTTGACACCAGTTTTTGACACCAGTACCATTTCCTACTATTTCTCCTGTTCATTTTTTACCAGTAATTTTGAGGAAAAGAAAAAATATTTTCATCCAAGGTATTGACTTCTATTTAGGAGACGATATACTTTAAATAAAAAGGTAAAACAAAAATAAGTCCTCACCAAGAGGACACATTAAAATATATAATTGTTATGATAGAAAATGAAGTTTCAATTAATGGTACATTCAGAATGAGGATAAACTTCAACCTCAAAGGCATTGGAAGCCAAAAGTCACAAATATGGTTAACAACAACCATCAACAAAGAAAGAGTAAGAATATACACAGGTTTACTGATTGAGCCAGAGTTTTGGATTAAAACCACAAGAAAACAAGCTGGTGAAAGAGCCAACGAAGATAGTTCTTTAAGTAGGGTTCAACTTAATTATAATAAAGGTATAAACAAGGAACTGAAAAAGATTTTGGGTTACTGCCGTCTATACGGAGTAGAAGTTTCGCAAAACCATTTGATGAACAATGAAATGGAACACAATGCAAAGAACTTCACCAACTACATCAACTGCAAGCTACGAGGTGTTGAAGCAACCATTCGCAAGAAACCAGCAGATTTCATTAATGCCTACATTGTAAGAAAATCACAAATGGTCAACAGAGACACCCAGCGTAAAATTGTCAATGGTACAATCTATAACCATCGCAATGCACTGAAACGACTTCAAAAGTTCTGTGCCGACAAAAACATTAGACTAGTTTGGGAACTCTTCAATGCTCAATTTGAAGAACGCTTTACTGCTTGGATGATGAGCAAGAACTATACAGCCAATACCATTGCAGCACAATACAGCATAATGAAAGTATGGTTGAGTGAAGCGGAAATAGAGGGATTGATTACAGATAAATCATTCCATCGTTACACAACCAAGTGCCACGATGTTGAGAACATTTATCTGACAGAAGAAGACATCAACAAACTATATGCCATTGACTTTAACGATGAGGTTATCAAGGCACAAATAGACCCACGTGACCATATCGAAATCACAAGAGATTTATTTATAGTAGCATGTTGGACTGGACTTCGATATGGAGATTGGAAAGACTTATCAGAAGCCAACATCAATGATAATACAATGGTAGTACATACCCATAAAACAGATAAAACGGTTATCATCCCATTGCATCCAATGGTTAAAGCAATCATTACAAAATATGGTGGTGTACTCCCAAAGAGCGTTGATAAAAGCAAAACACTGAAACACATTCGCAAGTGTGCCGAATGGGCTGGTATCTCTGAATCCGTTTCACTATCTCGTGTTAAAGGTGGACAAACAGAAACTAAGAATGGTGAGAAACACCAGTTCTTGATGAACCATACAGCCAGACGAAGTTTCGCCACGAATATGTATTTAAGAGGTGTTCCAAGTATTAGCATTATGGCAATCACAGGACATACTACAGAAGCCAATTTCTTGAAGTATATCAAAGTGGACAAGTTACAACACGCAAGAATAGTAGCACAAGCATTTGCCCACTAATGTAGGTAACTGCTTTCTAATAAAGCCGATTTTAACCTTTCTACCAGTAAAGCGTTCTTTCCATAAAATTTCCTGTAATTTTTTCTAACTTTTTTCAACCTACCTACTATTTATAGTAAAAAGGTTGAATAATGAATGAACAAGTAAAGAAAAAGATTTCATACGCTTTACGTGGTAGAAAGAAATCAGCAACTACAAAGAAGTTGATTAGTCAAGCGTTGAGGAACCAGCCAAAGACTAAACAACACAAACAAGCCATATCGGAAGCAATGAAAGCCCTATGGCAAAGAAGAAATAATTTATACAAATGAACGATTTTATGGTACCAGTTATTGACAAGTTGAAAATCTGCTACACCTTATCAGACACCAGCAGAATACACGATTTAAGAGAAAATCCAGTAGAAACCTATGAGGTACAAGGATGGGATTTCCAGTTACGAAGAATAGACGGAACTCATTTCAACTATATCTATGAGATAGTCTATACATTCTATAATAATAACACCTTTGAGGATATGGAAGAACAAGTATTTGGAACAATCCAATGGGGATTGCGTTCGGACCACGATGATGCTTTCCAGTCATTTGTGTGGTTACAGATAGATAACCAACAATTCTATTTGAAGTATAACCATAACACTAAAGGAAGATTAGTATTCTTGGACTACATCGAGCAAATGTTAGGATTAGAGTTCAACAACATTACTCATTTGGATTTAGCCATTGATGCTAGCACTAATTTTTCAAAGGCATTAGTCAAGATGATTAGGAACAAAGACTACTACCCTATCATCAATGGTACAAAGATAACAGACAGAAAGAAGCTGATAGAGGACATTCTTTATATCGGGGTCGGGAATCTTGAACGCATCAAAGAGTATAGCATTCTAATCCAGCAAAAGAAAAACGACATATCCATTAACGCATACAATAAGAAACGTGAAATAGAGAACAAGAGCCATAAACATTACATTATGGAAAGTTACGGAAATCCAAGCCAGTTGCATCGTTTGGAAGTTAGAATCAACTCGGACACTATGAAAGATTTCTTTACAAGAGAACATATAGAATATAATCCATCTATGTTTATCAATGACGATTGGTTATGGTTGTTCTTTCTGAATTTTATGAACAGAGTGATACGATTCCAAGCAGTCAAAGGGAGAAAAGTTTATGGGGTAATGGATTTAATCTAATGGTAAATGGTAAGGTATTAGTAAAGTACCTTACCATTACTTGTTTATAAACGTAATATAATGATTATCATATTTATAGCTTATTTTGATAAAATCATTATCAATTTAAGTAAATAAATCTATTTTTACAATCATTAAAAGGCAGTGTCCAAAATATTGTGTAAATGAGAAAACAGGATCCAGGTATAATCTCCTATATCTGGATTCTGTTTT
>SUXY01000058.1 GCA_015060705.1 Bacteroides sp.
ATACATTGAACGGTAAGGATAGTGAAAACCGTTTCAACTTCATTAAGTATCCTAATCCTAAGTATTCTCGCGCTATCAAGCCGGTAAATGAAGCTGACGTTGAAAAGATGATGTCTATCTTGAACCGTATGCGTGAAGAAGATCCAACATGGGTTGTTGAACAATCTAAGGAATTGAAGCAGACTATCGTTTATGGTCAGGGTGAATTCCATCTCCGTACATTGAAGTGGAGATTGGAAAACAATGAAAAGCTTCAGATTACTTATGGTGAACCGAAGATTCCTTATCGCGAAACCATTACTAAGGCTGCACGTGCTGACTATCGTCACAAGAAGCAATCAGGTGGTGCCGGTCAGTTTGGTGAAGTTCATTTGATTGTTGAACCTTATTACGAAGGTATGCCGATGCCGGATACTTATAAGTTCAATGGTCAGGAATTCAAGATGAACGTGAAGGGTCAAGAAGAAGTGCCATTGGAATGGGGTGGTAAATTAGTATTCATTAACAGTGTGGTTGGTGGTGCTATTGATACTCGCTTCATGCCGGCTATCTTGAAGGGTATCATGAGCCGTATGGAACAAGGTCCGTTGACCGGTTCGTATGCTCGTGACGTTCGCGTAATCGTTTATGATGGTAAGATGCACCCGGTGGATTCAAATGAAATCTCGTTCATGTTGGCAGGTCGTAACGCGTTCAGTGAAGCGTTTAAGAATGCAGGTCCGAAGATTTTGGAACCGATTTATGATGTCGAAGTATTCGTTCCAAGCGACAAGATGGGTGATGTGATGAGTGACCTCCAAGGCCGTCGTGGTATGATTATGGGTATGAGCAGTGAAAACGGTTACGAAAAGTTGGTGGCTAAGGTTCCTTTGAAGGAAATGTCCAACTATTCTACTTCACTCAGCTCGTTGACTGGTGGTCGTGCTTCTTTCATCATGAAGTTTGCTAGCTACGAACTTGTTCCTGGTGATGTTCAGGATAAGTTGATCAAGGAATTCGAAGCTTCTCAGAATGAAGATTAACAAACTGTAGAAAATCATAAATTAAAAGAGTGTGTTTTGTTAAAAACATACTCTTTTTTATTTAAGAGAACTTAAACTTTTTACCTTTTTAATAGGCAAAGAACTTAATTTTTTATTATTTTTGCAAAACCAAAAGGTGATTTCGTTGTTATGGTTATTAAATTGGTAGTTAAAATTGAATTTTCGGTTAATAATAGGAAATTGCCGTTTAAATAAGGTTAATACGTTATGAATAATAACAAAAGGCCTTTAATTTTGTTGACATGAAAAAGTCTACGATTTGGATATTAGGAGTGGTAATGGGTCTCTCGTTTCTGAGCTTGCTCTATTTACAAGTGAGCTATATTGAGGAAATGGTGACCATGCGTCGGGAACAATTCGATGAGTCGGTACAGCGAAGTCTGGACCAGGTGTGCCGGAATATGGAATTGAATGAAACGCGCAATTACTTGGAGGCAGATGCGGTAGCTGTAGAAAAAGCGGCTAGGGAAGCCGAAGAGGCGGCAGCTGCTATGGATAATGGTCATGTGAGTGATGATGAGGTGGTGAAGTACACCCAGCGGTATTCAATCAGTTCCCGTGGAGGATTAGGTAACTTTGAGTGGGAAATGAAGATTGAGCCGAGTGTGCGTAAACCGATAATATCTTCCGGAAAGAATATTCCGCAGACGGCCAGAACGTTGAAGGATATTTTGAACGATCGATATATGCATCAACGGGATTTGTTGAACGAAGTGGTCTATAACATTTTGCGTACAGCCAGTGACAAGCCTTTGAAGCAGCGTATCAACTTCAAGCAGTTGGATGCATACTTGAAGGTGGAACTGAGAAACAATGGAATTAGCATTCCTTATCATTTTACAGTAACCGACCGAATGGGGACTTTGATTTATCATTGTTCGGACTATGTACCCGATGGCAATGAGACCCTTTATTCGCATGTGCTGTTCAAGAATGACCCTCCTCAACGGATGGGGTTGGTAAATGTACATTTCCCGACAATGGATAGTTATATCTTCAGCTCCGTGCGGTTTATGATACCTTCGGTTATCTTTACTTTGGTGTTGTTGGTGACTTTCATCTTTACCATTTATATCATCTTCCGTCAAAAGAAGTTGACCGAGATAAAGAATGACTTTATCAACAACATGACGCATGAGTTCAAGACACCGATATCGACCATTTCGCTGGCTGCCCAGATGTTGCAGGATCCGGCAGTGGGCAAGTCGCCTGCCATGTTCAAGCATATTTCGGGAGTCATCAATGATGAAACGAAACGTTTGCGTTTCCAGGTGGAAAAGGTATTGCAGATGTCAATGTTTGAAAAGCAGAAGGCAACCTTGAAGATGAAGGATGTAAATGCAAATGAACTGATAGCCGGAGTGGTGAATACATTTGCCTTGAAGGCGGAAAAGAACAATGGGGCGATCACTTCGGAGCTGGATGCAGCACTTCCGTGGGTGTTTGTAGATGAAATGCATTTTACCAATGTGATTTTTAATCTGTTGGACAATGCAGTAAAGTATAAAAAACCGGAAGGAGAGTTGCATTTGCATGTAAAGACTTGGAATGAATCAGATAAACTTTACATATCGATACAAGACAATGGTATCGGTATCAAGAAAGAAGATCTGAAGAAAATATTTGATAAGTTCTACCGGGTTCATACCGGAAACCGTCACGATGTGAAGGGATTTGGTTTGGGCTTGGCCTATGTAAAGAAAATCATTCAGGATCACAAGGGTACAATCCGTGCTGAAAGTGAACTGAATGTGGGAACTAAGTTTATAATTGTATTACCTACATTAAAAAATGAATAATATGGACGAAAAATTGCGTATCCTGTTATGCGAAGATGATGAAAATCTTGGCATGCTTTTGAGAGAATATTTGCAAGCAAAGGGTTATTCGACTGAACTTTTCCCAGATGGAGAAGCAGGTTACAAGGCCTTTTTGAAGAACAAATATGATTTGTGTGTGCTGGATGTGATGATGCCGAAGAAGGACGGATTTACATTGGCGCAGGAAATTCGTCAGGCCAATGCGCAGATTCCTATTATCTTCTTGACAGCAAAGACGTTGAAGGAGGATATTTTGGAAGGCTTCAAGATTGGTGCAGACGATTATATCACTAAGCCGTTCAGTATGGAAGAATTGACTTTCCGTATCGAGGCAATCTTGCGTCGTGTCCGTGGAAAGAAAAATAAGGATACCAGTATGTATAAGATTGGTCGCTTTACTTTCGATACCCAAAAGCAGATTCTCGCCATTGGTGACAAGCAGACCAAGCTGACAACCAAGGAATCCGAATTGTTGGGATTGTTGTGCGCACATGCCAATGAAATCCTGCAGCGTGATTTCGCCTTGAAGACTATTTGGATTGACGACAACTACTTCAACGCTAGAAGTATGGACGTGTACATTACCAAATTGCGTAAGCACTTGAAGGATGATGATTCGATTGAAATCATCAACATTCATGGTAAAGGTTATAAGTTGATTACTCCGGAAGCGGAATAACAATAAAAAAGCCCGAAACAATGGTTTCGGGCTTTTTTATGTCTTTTTTTCTTTGTGCTTTGATTATTCAGCAAACTTCTTGTTCAATACGATGTGAAGAATCAAACCGATAACCATCAAGGCGATAGAACCACCCAATACAGCGTTGTCGTTGATAGCTGCACTACCAGAGAAGAAAATACCAATCAAAACAACAGCGGCGATAACCACCAGCAGCAGACCTAAATTTTTCAGTAAGCTTTTCATGTGTGTCTTTTATTTAATAGATTATTTTTATTCTAGGTACAAATTAAAGCATAATTCCTTTATCAAGGAAATTATTTGAGGAAAAAAACATAAAAAAAGGGAAAAACTTTAGTCTTTCGTGTTCGTGAATATCTTCCTGAGCACTTCTTGGGCTATTTTCAAGTCTTCCATCGATACTCCTTCCAAGCCTTCCTTCAATGTTTGGTTGGCGATGACAAACGCTTTCCCTTCCAGTTCCCGTCCGGTCTTGGTCAGGTGAATGAGGTTGGTACGTCTGTCGCGTTTGTCGGATATGCGGACCACCAGATGCTGTTTTTCCATATTGTCAATCAGGCGTGTCATGCTAGGTTTGTCCTTGAAGGTGGCGTTACACAATTCTTGTTGGGTAATACCGTCTTTCTCCCAAAGGGCAAGAAGAATGGTCCATTGCTCTGGTGAGATTTCAATTTCGTTTTGTCGGAAGTTCCGATGTAGCTTCCGGTTGATGGCAGTCGAAACCTTGCCATTCAGAATCGCAAAGATTAATTGTATGTCGAATTTAAATTGTTCCATTGTCAAATAATTGTTTAAACAACTTTGCAAAGGTACGATTCTTGTTGGAATTTGAATCGTATTAATTCTCAAAAAATGTAAAAGAGCGCTCTATAAATAGGAAAAAACACCTTGAAGATGAGAAAAAGACGCGCAAATCTTTGTGAATTGGAGGAAAATGCCTACCTTTGCGGTCGCATTTGAAAAATTTGTTTAATCATTTAATTAACGTAAGTATGAATCAATACGAAACCGTTTTCATTTTGACTCCCGTTTTGTCTGATGTTCAGATGAAGGAAGCGGTAGAAAAATTCAAGGGTATTCTCGCTGCAGAAGGTGCTGAGATTATCAATGAAGAAAATTGGGGTTTGAAGAAGTTGGCTTACCCAATCGAAAAGAAGTCAACAGGTTTTTATCAGCTGATTGAGTTCAAGGCTGAACCTACAGTAATCCAGAAGCTCGAAGTCAACTATCGTCGTGACGAACGCGTTATCCGCTACATGACTACTAAGTTGGACAAGTATGCTGCTGAATACGCTGCTAAGAGAAGAAGTGTTAAATCAACAAAGAAGGAGGACTAATTATGGCACAGCAACAATCAGAAATCAGATATTTAACACCTCCAACAGTAGATGTTAAGAAGAAGAAATACTGCCGTTTCAAGAAGAGCGGTATCAAGTATATCGACTACAAGGATCCTGAATTCTTGAAGAAGTTCTTGAACGAACAAGGTAAGATCCTTCCTCGCCGTATCACTGGTACTTCTTTGAAGTTCCAACGTCGTATTGCGCAGGCAGTTAAGAGAGCTCGTCACTTGGCTTTGCTTCCATTTGTAACTGATATGATGAAATAATAAGGAGGAATAGATATGGAAATTATTTTGAAAGAAGACGTAGTTAACTTGGGCTACAAGAATGACATTGTAACTGTAAAGTCTGGTTACGGCCGTAACTATCTTATTCCGACTGGCAAGGCTGTTATCGCTTCTCCAGCAGCAAAGAAAATGTTGGCTGAAGATTTGAAGCAACGTGCTCACAAATTGGAAAAGATCAAGAAGGATGCTGAAGCATTGGCTGAACAATTGAAGGAAGTATCTTTGACTATCGCTACTAAGGTTAGTGCAACTGGTACTATCTTCGGTTCTGTAAGCAACATCCAAATCGCTGAAGAATTGGCTAAGTTGGGTCACAATGTAGACCGCAAGATCATCTTCGTTAAGGGCGTGAAGGAAGTTGGTAGCTATACTGCAACTGTGAAGCTTCACAAGGAAGTATCTGTAGAAATTCCTTTCGAAGTAGTTGCTGAAGCTGAATAATTACAGCTATAATAAACATAAAAAAGGTCTGATTCGTTGAATCAGGCCTTTTTTTATTGGGAATTATATATAACTTTGTGTCCGTAAACAAACGATAGATATGATAGATACTACAGTGTTTCAAGATAAGACAGCCGTGTATTATACCTTAGGCTGCAAACTGAACTTTTCGGAAACTTCTACCATCGGCAAAACGCTGAAGGAAGCGGGAGTGCGTACGGCTCGTCGGGGGGAAAAGGCAGACATTTGTGTCATCAATACCTGCTCGGTGACGGAGGTGGCGGACAAGAAATGTCGCCAGGCCATTCATCGTTTGGTGAAGAATCATCCGGGTGCTTTTGTGGTGGTGACCGGTTGTTATGCTCAGTTGAAGCCGGAGCAGGTAGCTGCCATTGAAGGTGTCGACGTGGTGTTGGGAGCCGAAGAGAAGGGGCGCCTGATGGACTATTTGGGTGACTTGCAGAAACACGAAAAAGGAGAGGCGGTGACCAGTGCATTCAAGGATATCCGGAGTTTTGCACCTTCGTGCTCACGCGGTGACCGTACCCGCTATTTCCTGAAAGTACAGGATGGTTGCGATTACTTCTGTTCTTATTGTACCATTCCGTTTGCCCGTGGCCGTAGCCGTAACGGACGTATTGAGGATATCGTTGCGCAAGCCCGTCAAGCGGCAGAGGAAGGTGGCAAGGAGATAGTCATTACCGGTGTGAACATCGGCGATTTCGGAAAGACTACTGGTGAATCGTTTTTCGATTTGGTAAAGGTGCTTGACCAGGTAGAAGGGATTGAACGTTATCGCATTTCGTCCATTGAACCGAACCTCCTGACCGACGAAATCATTGAATATGTGGCTCAATCGCGTGCATTCATGCCTCATTTCCACATCCCTTTGCAGAGCGGTTGCGATGAAGTGTTGAAACTCATGCGCCGTCGGTATGATACCGCTTTGTTTGCTCATAAGATACAGAAAATCAAGGAAGTAATGCCCCATGCTTTCATTGGGGTAGATGTGATTGTGGGTACTCGTGGAGAGACAGAAGAATATTTCAATCAGGCCTACGAATTTTTGAAGGGGCTGGATGTCACTCAGTTGCATGTGTTTAGTTATTCCGAACGGCCGGGTACTCAGGCGTTGAAGATAGACCATGTGGTATCGCCCGAGGAAAAGCATCGTCGTAGCCAGTTGCTTTTGGCTCTCTCTGATGAGAAGACCCGTGCTTTCTATGCTTCGCACATCGGACAGGAAGCTGTGGTGCTCATGGAGAAATCGAAAGCCGGTACACCGATGCATGGTTTTACCGACAATTACGTACGTGTGGAGCTTCCGTATGATCTTTCGTTGGACAATCAGCTGGTGCGTGTCCGTTTGGGTGAATTCAATGAAGACGGTACTGCTTTATTGGGTACGATTTTATGAAAAAAATCTCAGTCGTTATACTAAACTGGAATGGGGTAGGGATGCTTCAAAAGTTCCTGCCCAAGGTGCTGGAATACTCCCAAGGCGAAGGAGTGGAAGTCTGTGTGGCCGACAATGGTTCGACGGACGATTCCGTGGCATGGCTCAAAGCCAATTGTCCCGATGTCCGTATCATCGTCTTGGATCAGAACTACGGATTTGCGGATGGATATAACAAGGCTTTGCAACAGGTCGAGGCTGAATATGTAGTATTGTTGAACAGCGATGTAGAAGTGACTCCCCGTTGGTTGGAGCCTATGCAAGCATACTTGGACTCGCATTCCGAAGTGGCTGCTTGTCAACCTAAGATCCGTGCCGAACGTAACAAGGAATACTTTGAATATGCGGGTGCTGCCGGAGGGTACATTGATTGTTATGGCTATCCGTTCTGTCGGGGGAGAATCTTCGAGGTGGTGGAAAAAGACGAAGGTCAATACGATACGGTTCAATCTGTTTTCTGGGCGACCGGTGCTGCTCTTTTCATTCGTTTGAAAGATTATCGTAATGCGGGTGGCTTGGATGGACGCTTCTTTGCCCACATGGAAGAGATAGACCTTTGTTGGCGATTGCGTAGTCGGGGACGCGGAATTGTCTGCATACCTCAGAGTGTGGTCTATCATGTAGGAGCGGCAACTTTAAAGAAGGAGAATCCGCGCAAGACTTTCTTGAATTTCCGCAACAACCTTTTGATGCTCTATAAGAATCTTCCGGAGAAGGAACTGAAGAAGGTGCTTTTTATCCGTGGTGCGTTGGACTGGTTGGCTGCTTTTGTTTTCTTGCTCAAGGGCGATGGCAAGAATGCCCGTGCCGTGATTCAAGCCCGAAAGGAGTTCAAGCGTATCCGTCCCGATTTTGCCTCCTCCCGTGTCGAGAATTTGGGGAAAGCTACGGACGAATCCATTCCTGAAAAGGTGACTTACAGCATTCTGTGGAAGTTCCATGTTTGCGGAAGAAAAGTATTCCATAAGTTGAAATAGTCAGCCTGCATGCATTCTTCGTATACGGGCTTTCGCCGAAAGACGTATGGTCTTACTGCGATAAAATGATACGTCTTACCGCGACAAGACGTATCATCTTTCAGCGAACGCCCGTATGGCAGGGGTGACGCGGGTGTAGGACTTTCGGCTAATTCCGTGGATTAACACCTTTTTGGGGTCTTCCTTTTCTGAAATCTTTCTGAAATCTGCTTGTAGGGCTTGTTTGGGATGAAGTTATTTCATTAATTTGCATGAAAATAGGAAACACATGGAAAACCGAAACTTTATCCGAATGGTGGGAGTAATGCTCTTGTTTTGTGTCGTTGCTGCTGCCTTTCATGGAAGCCAAAAGCGGATTGAAACTATAATAGATGATTCTTTCAAGTACGCCATAGAACAGGACTATCAGAACCGTAAGTTGTACTTGGTCCGTAAGTCTGCGAACCGAATTCGTTATGGAGTGCGGGATTATGCCTTGTCGCCGTCCTTTTCCCAAAAGATTAGTAGTTATTCGCTCCGGACAACTAAAGGTGTTTTCACCTATCAATTCAAGGATAGTATCTATGAAGAGACTGCCAAGCGTTTGTTGACTCAACATCTGTTGGACGAGGTAAATCCTTTGAATGTCAATCAGGTGAAGACATTCTTTCAAGAACGATTGAAGCAAAAGGATATTGAAGCCCAAGTGGGTGTCTTGTGCCTTCGTGATACGATGCAATATTGGAGCGATGCCGACTCGATCGTACCGAAAGAGGCTTATTCCACTCCTCGACAAGTTTTGGATATAACAGGAAAGATTAAGGTGCAGGCATGGGCGGATTATAGTTTGGGAACGCTTTGGGCTCACCTCGACCCTGTGGTTTATATTTTTCTGTTGTTGTTGATCGGTGTATTGATGTGGATATGGCCTAGACGGAAGCCGCAGCTGGAGGAGGTTGGGGAAGAACAACCTGTGGAAGAACTCTTGATTGACTTAGAGAAAAATGAACTCTCCGTCGATGGTGTTCCTTGTGTAATTGCCAAGTTGGATTTGGCTCTTTTGGCCTTGCTCTACGAACGTCAAGGGGAATGTGTCTCTCGGGAAGAAATCAAACAACAGTTCTGGCCGCTTGACGACAATGCGGATGAGAAGATACATGCTCATATTAAAACCATCCGGAAAATTCTGAAAGACTTCCCTCGCTATCAGTTGGTTACAGTGAGAGGGAAGGGGTATTATTTGGAGTGTACATAATGCACTTCCACACCAATGCTTTCAGCGCAAGCTCCCATAGGTGGATTCTCCTTGCTCAAACGGATGTCGATGGTTTCGATGGTGGGAAAATCGTGGAAAAGTCGACGGGCAATGCGTTGGCAGACGTGTTCCAATAGCTTGGAAGGGATGCTCATCTCTTCTTTTACAGCAGTGTGTATATCGGCATAGCTGACTGTGCCTTCGAGCTCGTCGGTCTCGGCTGCTTTGGTGAAGTCGGTCTTTAGCTTCAAGTCTACATAGAAGTTGGCGCCTACAAGATTTTCTTGCGGGAGTACTCCATGGAAGGCATAGAATTTCATCCCTTTCAGGCGGATGTACATATCGGTTGCTTTCATTTTTTTCGGTAGTAATAAAGCCCCTTCGTCCATAAGGGTATGAAGAAGGGGCTTTGGATATATATAAATGATTGAGTAATTCCGGAATTAGCCGCAACGGGAAGTACCGCAGTTCTTACAAATCAAACAGCCTTCCTGATATACCAATGTTTCCTGACCACAGTTCGGACACTTCTGGCCTTCAGCCTTGGTACCATCAATCACGTATTTCTTCAAGGCACGTTCCACACCGTTTTTCCAAGTGTTGATGCTTTCGCTATCCAATTGGAGTGAGTCGACGAGCTTGATGACGCGGTCGATAGGCATACGCCAACGGAGCACGCCCGAAATCAGCTTGGCATAGTTCCAGTATTCCTTGTTGAACTTTTCAGACAAACCTTCGATGGTAGTCTTGTAGCCACGCTTGTTTTCGAACTGGAAGTCGTAGTGCTTGTAACCGTCTTCGTCCACGTTCTTGATGATACGACCAGTAGTAACTGACTTCGGCAACAAGATACCTTCTTCGTCGTCCTGAAGACCGGTAAAGATTTCGTATGGATGACCATCGAGCAAACCTACGAAAGCAACCCACTTTTCCTTGTTGTTCTGGAAACGGATGACATCGGCTTCCAATACCTTCGGACGAACTTCCACTACATCCGGTTGCTTGCAGATAGGTACTTCTTGCTTCTTGTTTTCCTTAGTAGAGAGCAATACACCGGAACGGGAACCGTCGCGATATACGGTACATCCCTTACAGCCCGAACGCCATGCTTCAACATAGAGGCGGTTCACCAATTCTTCGTCTACATCGTTCGGAAGGTTGATGGTTACGCTGATAGAGTGGTCTACCCACTTCTGAATGCGTCCTTGCATCTTTACCTTCATCAACCAGTCTACGTCATTCGAAGTAGCCTTGTTGTAAGGAGATTTTGCAACCAATTCGTCGATTTCTTCTTGGGTATAGCGCTTCTGGGTGTCGAGGCCATTGGCTTCCATCCAAGTCAGGAACTTGTGGTGGTATACAATGTATTCTTCGAAAGCATCGCCGGTTTCGTCCACAAAGTCTACGTGTACCTGTGGATCGTTCGGGTTCACTTTTCTTCTACGCTTGTATACAGGCATGAATACCGGTTCGATGCCCGATGTAGTCTGTGTCATCAAGCTGGTAGTGCCGGTAGGAGCGATGGTCAAACAAGCGATGTTACGACGACCGTATTGCTTCATTTCTTCATACAAAGCAGGGTCTGCTTCCTTGATACGGTTCACGAACGGATTGTCCTTTTCGCGTTCCCAATCGTAGATGGCAAAGGCACCACGTTCCTTGGCCATGTTTACAGAAGAACGGTAAGCTTCCAAAGCTACAGTCTTGTGTACTTCTTCCGAGAAAGAAGTAGCTTCTTCAGTACCATAGCGGAGTCCCATAGCAGCGAGCATATCGCCTTCGGCTGTGATACCTACACCAGTACGACGGCCTTGTCCGCTCTTCTTGTAAATCTTCTGCCACAAGTGTCTTTCAGCACCCTTCACTTCTTCGCTTTCCGGGTCGGACTCGATCTTTTCCATGATACGTTCGATCTTTTCCAATTCAAGGTCGATGATGTCGTCCATGATGCGCTGTGCCAAACCGACATGCTTCTTGAACAAGTCGAAGTCGAAGTATGCGTCCTTGGTGAATGGGTTGACTACATACGAATACAAGTTGATAGCCAACAAACGGCAAGAATCGTACGGACAAAGTGGAATTTCACCGCAAGGGTTGGTAGAAACCGTACGATAGCCAAGGTCGGCATAGCAATCAGGTACTGATTCGCGGAGGATGGTGTCCCAGAACAATACGCCCGGTTCAGCCGATTTCCATGCATTGTGAACAATCTTCTTCCACAAAGCTGTAGCGTCAATTTCCTTGGTGAATTGAGGTTCTGCTGCATTGATCGGATATTGTTGGATGTAAGGAGTGCCGTCAACAGCTGCCTGCATGAAAGCATCATCCAATTTCACGGATACATTGGCACCAGTAACCTTTCCTTCGGTCATCTTAGCGTCGATAAACGATTCTGAATCCGGATGCTTGATGGAAACACTCAACATCAAGGCACCGCGACGACCGTCCTGTGCTACTTCGCGGGTAGAGTTGGAGTAACGTTCCATGAAAGGAACAAGGCCGGTAGAAGTCAAAGCCGAGTTCTTTACTGGAGAACCTTTCGGACGGATGTGAGACAAGTCATGACCTACGCCACCACGACGCTTCATCAACTGTACCTGTTCTTCGTCGATGCGAATGATAGCGCCGTATGAGTCGGCAGCGCCATCAACACCGATAACGAAGCAGTTTGACAAAGATGCCACCTGGAAGTCGTTGCCGATACCAGTCATCGGGCTTCCTTGGGGTACGATGTACTTGAAATGATCGAGAAGATCGAACAATTCCTGTGCGCTCAGTCCGTTAGCGTATTTCGCTTCCACACGAGCCACTTCATTGGCAATACGCCAATGCATGTCTTCCGGAGACTGTTCGTAGATGTTTCCGAAAGAATCCTTCACTGCATATTTGTTAACCCAAACTCTAGCAGCAAGTTCGTCGCCTTTGAAATACTCCAAGGATTTGGCAAAGGCTTCATCGTAGGTGTACGTTTGCTTTTCCACTTTTTATGTTTTTTAGATTTAATAGTAAATACTTCGTTTGGTTGTAGAGTATTTCGCTTCATATCTAAATGCGGATGCAAAGATATACGGGCTGTTTGAATTAACAAAATAAATCATAGAAAAGTTATTAACAATTTAAAAGTTTTCCGTTTTAATTCATTAATTAACTGGGAATCAATTAGATGTAAAAATTAGAATAACGAAAAGTTTTCCAAAAGGAAAATTTGTTTATTAAGATAATAATGCTATGAGAAAATTCTCCATGATGAATTTTATCTTTTTCTTTCCTGAAAATGACAGAATCTCGTTTCTCTTTCTTATCTTTGTAGAAAAAGAAAGAATATGGAATGTATAAAGAATAGACGGACTATCCGCAAGTATAAGCAGGAAGATATTTCTGCAGATTTGCTCAATCAGTTGCTCGAAGAAGCGTTCCGCGCTTCTACCATGGGTAACATGCAGCTTTATAGTGTAGTTATCACGCGCGACCCGCAGATGAAGGCTAAATTGGCACCAGCGCACTTCAACCAACCGATGGTGACGAGTGCTCCTGTGATTCTCACTTTCTGTGCTGATTTCAACCGGTTCAGCAAGTGGTGCAGATGTCGTCAGGCAGAACCAGGATATGATAATCCTATCTCCTTTATCAATGCGGCCAGTGATGCTTTGTTGGTTACCCAGAACTTCTGTACTTTGGCAGAAGCCCATGGACTCGGTATTTGCTATTTGGGTACGACGGTTTATAATCCGGATCAGATCGTGGAAACTCTTCAGCTTCCGGAGTTGGTGATGCCTGTTGCTACCATTACCGTAGGCTATCCTGACGAATGTCCAGCCCAACCGGAACGTTTGCCGTTGGAGGGCATTTTGCATGAGGAAGTCTATCATGATTACAGCCCGGCTGATATTGACCGTATTTATGCAGCGAAAGAAGCGATGCCGGAGAACCAGCATTTTGTGACAATAAACAACAAAGAAACATTGGCACAAGTATTTACCGATATCCGTTACAAGAAGGCCGATAATGAATATATGTCCGGTGTTTTGAAAAAGACGTTGAAACAGCAAGGATTTGCAAAGTAAAATAAAAAGGAACAGTTCAATACTGTTCCTTTTCTTTTTATCGTTGCTTGAAAGAGGTTTCAATCTCTTCGATGTCTGCTCGGATTTCCTTGTCCACTTCCACTAAATCCTTCATGATCTTGCAGGCATGAAGTACGGTAGCGTGGTCGCGGTTGCCAATGAGGTGGCCGATCTTCGAAGTGGAAATGTCTGTATGCTTCTTGGCCAAGAACATTGCCACCTGACGTACTTGCACGATTTCGCGTTTGCGTGACTTAGTGTGGAGAACAGATTCGTCCATCTTATAATGCTCACAAACCTTGGCGATGATTTCTTCAATAGTAATAGGCTTGTTCTCGATGATACGTACCGCCTTCTTGATGATACGCTCTGCCAAACTCATGTCGATTTCACGTTTGAACAGGATGGATTGTGCCAACAAAGAGTTGATGATACCTTCCAGTTCACGAACGCTCTCGTTTACATTCTCGGCAATGTAATTGATGACATTGTCGGGTATGTTCAAGCCGTCGCGGTGAATTTTATTGCGGAGAATGTTCTTTCGAAGTTCCATATCCGGCTTTTCCAATTCAGCCACAAGTCCCCATTTGAAACGGGTGAGCATACGTTCTTCCATGCCTTGCAACATGACAGGGGCGCGGTCTGATGTTAAAATCAGCTGTTTCCCGTTCTGATGCAAATGGTTGAAGATATGGAAGAAGGTATTTTGGGTCTTGGACAATCCGGCAAATTCCTGAATGTCGTCTACAATCAACACATCGATGTTCTGGTAGAACTTCATGAAACTATTGTAGTTGTTGGTTCTTACCGAATCGGTGTATTGGACCTGCAACAAATGAGCCGAAACATACAATACGCGCTTTTCCGGATAAAGTTCCTTGATGCGGGTACCGATAGCATTGGTCAAGTGAGTCTTTCCACAACCGGATGGACCATAAAGGAACAATGGATTGAAAGTCTTGGCCGGATTTTTAGCTACAGTTTCGCCTACGGTGCGTGAGAATTCGTTGCTGGCTCCCTTGATGAATGTATCGAAATTATAATTCGGATTTAAATGCGGATCCAAGTCTTGCGGTGCAGGAGCTTGCATTGGATTAGGAGTCTTGTTTCCTTCACGGATTGTGCTTGGCACAGGAATTGCAGATGATCGATTGGTGCCTTCGATATTGACGGAGATACGATTGGTTTTATCGGTGAGAACGCTATACATCAAACGAGTACCTTCACCAATTTGCTTGTTGAGGGTAGCACGTAACAAATCCGCGAACTTTTCTTCCAAGAATTCATAGAAGAAAGGACTCGGTACTCCAATTGTCAAAGCCTTCTCTTCGTACTTCAATGGTACGATAGGTTCAAACCAAGTTTTAAAGGTCGTCTCAGGAACGTTGTCATGAATCATCTGAAGACAACGGTTCCATAAACCGACGTAATCGTTCTCAATCATATCAAAGCATTTATTTATAAAGCGAAACTTCTACTGATGCAAATTTCTGAATGAATTTCTATAAAAACAAATTGTTTTTTTCTTGCTTTTTTGAAAGGGAAGGTAAGTGCTTTAATTTCAGCCGCTTATATTTTTGCTCGTTTTTGGGTGTTGAAAAAAAGTTTGCGTATTTCTAAGTGTCTGAAAATTAGGTATGTATTTGTTCGCTTCAACGCATTTGCGCTTGAGCAGAGAAATGAAAATACGGCTTTTTACCCTTGTTTAAATGCTGTTTTGCTGAGGTTTGGATAAAAAGCCGTATTACCGGTTTATTTAGAAATTTTCTATATTACTTATTGTTGGCTTTCTCCTTTCTTCCGAAAAGTGAGAAGTGGACATAACGTTTCGGGTGTGCCTGCAAGTCTTCAAACAAAGAAGCTGCATTGGCAGTAGTCGCACTCAAATTGTTATATAGAGTTGGATCGTTGAAGAGTAAACCTACAGTATTGTCTTTGCTGTTCAGCTTGTTGGTCAGTGTTTGTACATTATATAAGGTGGAATCAATCTTTTGAAAAGTTTCTGCGTAATTGATTCCCTTTAAATTTTCACTAATGACACTGAAATTGTCAGCAATGGTAATCATGCGTCCTGTGAGTTGAGGAAGGTCGTTTTGCATCAACTTGTTCAATTGGCGAGTAGTGACATCCAGATTGGCTGTTAGTTTCTCGGTATTTTCCAAAGTGGCTGTGAGGGCAGGATTTGCCAAAAGTTGGTTAAGGGAATGGAGGATGGAATCCATTTTAGGCATCAGCTGTTCTACTTTGGGCATGATTCCTTCGGCTACTCCCATGAGTCCATTGTTTACTATTCCTGGCAAGGTATCGCCCGGTTGATAATAAGTTTGGCTTTCCAAGTTGAATAACAGATTCATCTTGACGGTTCCGAGCATTTCGCTGACCAGTTCCCCTTTACTTCCCTGAGGGATGTTCATATTGTCGTCCAATTCCACTTCTACGACTACATGGCCGGGTTTGGCATGATTGTATTCGATGTCTCTAACCAAACCGATTTTGTAACCACTGGCAAATACCGGACTGGATACGGCCAAACCATTGATGTTGGTAAATTCTACATAATAATAGCTGGATGCTTGGAACATACGGACACCTTTCAAATAGTTGATGCCGAAAATGAGCAATGCGATAGCTATCATACCGATCAGGCCTATTTGTACCTCTTTTTTCATAATCTACTGAGTCTTTACTTAGTTATTTTTTGTTGTTCTTAAATTCTTTGATGGCTTGGTTCACGTCCATTTTCTTTCCGTTCTTGAAAGCGATGATAAATGCTCCTTTGAACTTGGCGCTAATTTGCCGTTTGGTACGCAATACCTTATTATAGTCAATGCTCTCACCATAGGTATATTTGTACAATCCTTTTTCTTGATAATAGTTTACGGGCGAGAGACCTTTAAATTGCTTGTTGTTGGCACTCAATTTTTTGTCCGAAGTCAATATCTGTATCTTGAATACGGGCTTTTCGCCGGTTGAAACCTTGGCTGCTGAAGCTGTTTTTTTGACTTGCTGTTTGGAAGTTGTCTTCGTTTGAGCTTTAGCAGCAGATTTTGAGGACGTTTTCTTGGTCATGAGAACGCCGTTCTGTTCCTTGTAAGTGATGAATGCTTGGTAGATACTCTTAGCCAATGCGTCTGTTCCAGCCTCGGAAAGCAGGTAACGTTCTTCATCGGGAGTAGAGATATAACCCAATTCAACCAATACGCCTGGCATGGTTGTTTCCCGTAAGACCAGAAAGCCGGCTTGGTGTACTCCTTTGTCGATGCGCTTGGCGGTATTTTTGAATTGCCGTTGGATGAGGCTAGCCAATTGTACGCTCTTCTCCATGTTTTTGTCTTGCAGGAACTCAAAAATGATGTAGCTTTCTGACGAGTTCGGGTTGAACCCGGCATATCGTTGTTCGTAATCACTTTCAATAAGGATTACCGCATTTTCTTTTTTGGCTACTTCCAGATTGTCGTCGGTTCGGTGAAGACCTAGGGTATAGGTTTCCGTACCCCGTACAGTTCGTCCTTTAGCGACCGAGTTGGTGTGAATGGATATGAAAAGGTCGGCATTGGCATTGTTGGCTATCTGAGCCCGTCGGTCCAATCCGACAAACACGTCCTTATTACGGGTGTATACGATTTTTACATCCGGGCAATTGGTCTTAATCAGATTTCCAAGTTTTAGAGCTACATTCAGATTGATTGTCTTCTCTTTGCCTCGTTTACCGATAGCACCGGGGTCTCGGCCCCCATGACCAGGGTCGATAACTACCGTGAAATCTCTGCCTTCTGCATTCAGACTGACCAAAGGGAGGGCAGACCAAAGACAGCATAAAAGGATTATTATGTAACTCTTGTTGGATATCATATATATACAAGGTGCAAAGTTAGCCTTTTTTGTTGAAATCTTGGCAAAAGGACTTAAGTTTTCTGGTTTTAAGACGAAAGTTGCTAGTAATCCCGACAAATCGACAAGTTCACAGGTAAGTACTATGCTAGAATTTTGCATCTTTGTATCTTGGTATGGAGATAATTTTGTATTATTGCAGAAAAATAGATTTTGTATTTATGGATGCACTTGCAATTATTGACAAATATTATCCGGAAAATAATGAATTGAAGCATATCTTGTTAACTCATAGCCGTTCGGTTGCTGATAAAGCTCTTTGGATAGCGGACAGACATCCGGAATTGAACTTGGATAGGGTGTTCTTGGAAGAGGCAGCATTGTTGCATGATATCGGTGTGTTTCTGACCGATGCTCCTGGGATTCATTGTCATGGTACTCATCCCTATATTTGTCATGGCTATCTAGGTTCCCAACTCATGCAGGAAGAAGGGTATATGTGTCATGCGTTAGTGTGTGAGCGTCATACGGGAGCGGGACTTTCATTACAAAGTATCCAAGATCAGAATCTTCCAGTTCCTCATCGTGAAATGGTTCCATTGTCATTGGAAGAGCAGGTCATTTGTTTTGCCGACAAGTTTTTTTCCAAGACCCGTTTGGATAGCGAAAAGAGCGTGGAAAGAGCGCTGAAAAGTATCTCCAAGTATGGAGAAGAGGGTGTTCTACGCTTCAATGATTGGTGTGAACGCTTCTTGTAACCTTTAAAAATAAATTAAATTTCAAGTAAATCCTTTATAATTGGCGGATAATGCTTAATTTTGCCCTCTTAAAAGCGAAAGAAAAGAAAGAATGACGCAAAACAAACTACATAGAATTATCCCGTTTTTGCTATTGGCCATTTGTCTGATGATGTGTATTGATTCAGGCGCGCAGCGGGCACGTAATCGTCGTCAAGGGATTAATGACTCCATTCGAGTGGATTCATTAGGAGCGGATACGGTGGCGCTTGATACGGTCGGTGGCAAGAAAAAGAAAGAACCGTTGGATGCACCGGTGGTGTATGAAGCCAATGACTCCATTGTATTTACGGAAGGTGGTTTCGCCCATCTGTACGGTCAGAGTAAGGTGAATTATGAAAAGATTGAATTGACCTCGGAAGTCATCACCATGAACATGGACAGCAGTACAGTCTATGCACGTGGTGTAACCGATAGCACGGGAGTGGAATCGGGTTTGCCTGTGTTCAAAGATGGAGAAACTCCTTATGAGTCGAAAGAAATGCGTTATAACTTCAAGAGCAAGAAAGGATTCATCAACCAGATTGTTACTCAGCAAGGTGAAGGATATGTGGTGAGTCAAGAAGCTAAGAAGGGAGCAAATGATGAAATCTACATGCGTAGTGGTAAGTATACGACTTGTGAAGACCATGATCATCCGCATTTCTATTTGAAACTTTCGATGGCAAAGGTACGTCCAAAGAAGAATGTAGTGTTTGGACCGGCTCAGTTGGTGGTGGAAGATGTTCCATTGCCTATTGCTATTCCATTTGGTTTCTTCCCGTTCAACAGCAGTTATTCTTCGGGTTTCATCATGCCGACATTCGGTGATGAAATGAATCGTGGTTTCTATTTACGTGATGGTGGATATTATTTCGCTATCAGTGATAATATGGACTTGAAAGTTTTGGGGGAAATCTTTACGAAAGGTTCTTGGGGGCTTTCTACTCAATCCAATTATGCGAAACGTTATAAGTATAGTGGATCATTCAATGCCAGTTACTTGGTAACTAAGACCGGTGAAAAGAATATGCCGGACTATATGGTAACTAAGGACTTGAAATTTGCTTGGAGTCATCGTCAAGATCCGAAGGCAAGTCCTAACAGTACTTTTTCTGCAAACGTGAACTTTGCAACTAGTAGCTATGACAGACGTAATTTAAGTAGTTTGTACAATCCGGAACAGTACTCGAACAATACCAAGGCATCCAGTGTGAGTTATTCGCGTACTTTCCCGTCAATAGGCTTGAATTTGTCGAGTACATTCAATATTACTCAGAACACACG
>SUXY01000059.1 GCA_015060705.1 Bacteroides sp.
GACTTGAACCAAGGACCCTCTGATTAACAGTCAGATGCTCTAACCGACTGAGCTAAGGAAGAATGTTTCTTTCTCAAATGCGGTGCAAAGATATAGGCTTTTTTTGAATTGTGCAATAGTTAGGACGATTTTTTTTCAAGAAAATGAAAAAAAGTGCAGTTTGCCCTCTTTAAGGGAAGAAATTAAGTTAAATATTAGGCAAGTTCTGCTTAGATAAGAGAAATTATGCCTTATTTTGCAACTCCTAAATAAATAAGGTATGAAAAGAAACGGAAAATTCATCAGCATATGTATAGGTGTCCTCTTGGTAGGTAGTGTATTCTTTGGTTTCAACAAAGAAGATGATCGGAATTTTCAGATTATTAAAAGTCTGGATGTGTTTAATTCCGTGTTCAAGGAGCTGGATATGTTCTATGTAGATTCTATTGATCCGAAAGAGGTGGTGGAATATGGTATTCGTGCTATGTTGGCAAAAACTGACCCTTATACGGAATATTATCCGGAAGAAGACAATACCCTGAAGGAAATGACGTCCGGTAAGTTTGGTGGTATCGGATCGGTCATCCGCTATTATACTCCCCGGAAACGAGTGGCTATCATTGAACCATCGGAAGGGAATCCGGCTGCTGAGGCTGGTCTGAAGGCGGGTGATATCATCATGGAGATCAATGGGAAGGATATGGCACAAGGCGATCGTATTCCTAATGATTTGACTTCTTATGTGAGCGATAATCTCCGTGGGGATCCGGGTACCCTTTGTATTATAAAGGTAGAACGTCCGACCTCGGACAGTACTTATGTGCCTATGGAATTCAAGGTGACGCGTGGAACCATTCGTACCAATCCGGTGCCATATTTCGGAATGCTTAACGACAGCATCGGTTATATCTATATTAGTACTTTCTCCGTGGAAGGCTGTTCCAAAGAAGTGAAGCGTGCTTTGGTGGAATTGAAGCAACAGGGAGCTACTTCGTTGGTCATCGACTTGCGAGGCAATGGAGGCGGTTTGTTGAGTGAAGCGGTGAATGTGGTGAACTTCTTTGTGCCGAAGGGAAAGGAAATCGTGAAAACCAAGGGTAAGTTCAAACAAATGGACCATGCTTATCGTACCATGAACGAGCCTATCGATTTGGAAATCCCGTTGGCAGTATTGGTAGACGGGGGAACAGCTTCGGCTGCAGAAATCTTGTCAGGCTCATTGCAGGACTTGGACCGTGCGGTGATTATTGGTAATCGTACCTATGGTAAGGGGTTGGTTCAGACCTTGCGTGATCTTCCGTATAACAGCAGCATGAAAATTACGACTGCCAAATATTATATTCCTAGCGGTCGTTGTGTGCAGGCTATTGACTATTCCCGTCGTAATAGCGATGGTTCCATTGCCCGCACACCGGATAGCTTGACCAATGTCTTCCATACAGCAGCCGGACGCGAGGTACGTGATGGTGGGGGTATCCGTCCGGATATCGAAGTGAAGATGGACAAGACACCGAACATTCTGTTCTATTTGGTGAACGATGACCAGATTTTCGATTATGCCACTCAATATGTTCTTCAGCATCCGACCATTGCAGAGGTGAAGGATTTCCAATTGACTGATGCGGATTATGCCGATTTTAAGGCTTTGTTGAAGAAACGTAACTTCTCGTACGACCGTCAGAGTGAAGCCATGCTGAAGAAACTGAAGGAAATGGCAGAGTTCGAAGGCTATATGGAGAATGCGTCAGAAGAGTTTGCTGCTTTGGAAAAGAAGCTCCAACACAACTTGGATTTGGAATTGGATCGTTTTGCGAAGGATATCAAGCCGTTGATAGCAGAAGAGATTGTGAAGCGTTATTATTTCGAGAAAGGTGCTGTGCAAGAAACCTTGAAGGATGATGCCGATTTGAAAAAAGCATTGGAAATGTTGCAGCAGCCAGAAGAGTACAAGAAGGTGTTGACTGTTGCTTCGAAATAAATAAAAAAGATGGCAAGTGCCATCTTTTTTATTTATCTACATAGTCACCATTGCTACGTATCAGCTCGATGAGCTTTTCCACGGCTTGTTCTTCGGGGATATTCTTTTCGATACATTCCTTCTTTTTGTAAAGGCTGACTTTCCCACGACCTGCACCTACATAGCCATAATCGGCATCCGCCATTTCGCCAGGACCATTGACAATACATCCCATGATACCTATCTTCAGTCCCTTGAGGTGTGAAGTAGCTGCTTTGATGCGGGCAATGGTCGATTCAAGGTCGTAGAGTGTGCGGCCACAACCCGGACAGGAAATGTATTCGGTCTTGCTGGTGCGTACACGACCTGCTTGTAAGATGCCAAAGGCAGTACTGTCTACGCAGGAGTGTGACAATGCACCTTGATTGAAAAGGAATATACCGTTACAGAGTCCGTCAAAGATCAAAGCACCCATGTCGGCTGCTGACTTGATTTGTAAGTCTTCAGCTGATTCTTCTTGATAATGTTGGAAGAATACAACCGGGTTTTTCAGTCCTTCTTCTATCATTTCGAACAGCATGCCACGGAATTCACCCAAACGGTTGATGTGGTTGCTTTGTGCGATAAGCACTACTTCCGGATGTACCTTCAGGGCAGCTATCACTTCGCGGTTCAATGCCATGTAAGGAAGGAAAAGGAACTTCAAGTCTGCTTTGGTGTAATGCAATTCCATCATTTGCTGGTAATTGAAGGCCGGATAGATATTCGGAGTTCCTTCTTTCCAATCGTTGGCATCCACAATATAGCCAATGTCTTCCCGGATATTCTGAGGCAATGTCTGTCCACAATAGATGTAGTCCGGTTTGAATTGTTCGTCCACTTCATCCGATTCATCCAAACGTTCCGAAATGACGACAGGAAGATTGTCTCCACCGATGTTCTTCACCGCTACAGTTTCTCGGTGCGATGGTGATAGGTAGTTGAAACCTTCAGGAATTCGTCCTGGAATGTATGGATGACCTTCGCGGGCAGTCAAATAATCCACCAACTTGCGTGCTACAGGTATTTCGGCTTCGGGTGCTTCGCTTAATGATACACGGATGGTATCACCTAAACCGTCGGCCAACAAGGTTCCAATCCCTAAGGCCGATTTGATGCGTCCGTCTTCGCCGTCGCCTGCTTCGGTCACGCCGAGGTGTAACGGGAATGCCATGCCTTCTTTTTCCATTTCAGCAGCCAAGAGACGGACGGTCTTGATCATGACCACCGTATTCGAGGCCTTGATCGAAATGACTACATCCATGAACTGTTCTTCCACACAAATGCGCAGAAACTCCATGCAAGATTCCACCATACCTTCCGGTGTGTCTCCATAACGGGACATGATGCGGTCCGAAAGCGAACCATGGTTTACACCGATACGGATGGCTGTATGGTTCTCCTTGCAAATGTTGAGGAAAGGAACCAATCTGGCACGGATCTTTTCGATTTCCTGTGCATATTCCTCGTCGGTGTACTCCAGTTTCTTGAAGGTGCGGGCGGCATCTACATAGTTGCCTGGGTTGATGCGTACCTTCTCTACATATTGGGCAGCTACATCGGCTACGTTGGGATTGAAGTGTACGTCTGCTACCAAAGGAGTATCGTAACCTTGTGAGCGAAGTCCAATGTTGATGAACTTCATGTTTTCCGCTTCGCGTACTCCTTGGGTGGTCATGCGTACATATTCACCACCTGCATCGATGATACGTTTAGCTTGTTCTACACAAGCTTCCGTGTCCATGGTGATCGTGTTGGTCATACTCTGGATACGGATAGGATGAGCGCCACCCATAGGAGTGGCGCCAATGTTTACTTCAGTCGCCTGACGGCGGGAGTAGTTGAATAAATCCATTAATTCGTCTTATAAGTGTATTTCACTTCTTTCAATTCTTCGTTGGCCTTTACAATCTTATTCTTTAAGCCAGTCTTGTAGTCGGCAAACTTGGTGGCCAGTTCAGCATCACCCAACGCCAAAATCTGTACGGCAAGGATAGCCGCATTCATGGCACCGTTGATAGCTACCGTGGCAACCGGGATGCCCGGAGGCATCTGAATGATGGAATAGAGGGCATCCACTCCGTCGAGTACAGAACCTTTGATAGGAACACCAATCACTGGCAACGTGGTGCTGGCAGCGATGACACCTGGCAATGCGGCCGCCATACCTGCAGCAGCGATAATCACCTTGATACCTCTTCCGGCAGCGTTCTTGGCAAATTCTTCGACCGCTTCGGGAGTTCGGTGAGCCGAGAGGGCATTCATTTCAAAGGGTACCTGCATTTCGTCCAATAACTTGGCGGCCTTCTCCATGACAGGAAGGTCGGAAGTGCTACCCATGATAATACTTACAATCGGTTTCATCTTTTTATTCCTTTATTATTCCAAACCTGCTTGGTAAGCAGCAGCATCCAACAAACCTTCGATGTCAGCAGCGTTGTTTGGCTTAATCTTAATCAACCAGCCTTCGCCGTATGGATCCTGGTTCACGAGTTCAGGATTGTCTGCCAATGCTTCGTTTTGGCACAATACTTCACCTGCAACAGGGAGGAACAAGTCAGATACAGTCTTTACTACTTCGATAGTACCGAATACTTCACCAGCTTCCAATGTTTCGCCTTCAGTCGGTATGTCGATGAATACGATGTCGCCCAATTGGTCTTGTGCGTAATCTGTAATACCTACGATAGCTTCATCACCTTCCATGCGAATCCATTCGTGTTCGCTTGTGTACTTAACGTTAGTTGGGAAATTCATAATGTATAATTTAGAGGGTTAATATTAATTTTCTTCAAATAAACAAAATTCCAATGACTCCACAAAACATTCCGGGCATAAATCCAAGAATGACTTCCAACAAAGTGTGTTGATGGAAAGAAATGCGGGCTGTTCCTTGAATACCGGAGAGCAGAATGAAACCACAAAGCCACCATACCGGATTGAAATTGAACAGTACACTGTACGCAATCAATGCACCGACAGCCATGCCACAGCCTGCTAGATGAATGCTGATTCTCCAGCGGAGATTCAGGAGCAAACATACTCCTAGGCAAAGGGTAATACCCATGATGATGCTGGAGAAATAATGGGGGAAATACATCTTATACATGGTGATCAGACAAGTTGCGTAACTCATCAGTGTCAGGATGTATGGGATGAATCGTCTGGGACGGTCGCTCAAATCTTTCAAGCTGAGCTTGTTCAGCCATTTGTAGAGGCTGATGAACAGCAAGGGTGACAGGATGGTAAAGGTTATGACGATGCTCATGACAAATGCCACATATTGGATGGGCATGATGTACAGGTAAGTAAGGGTGAACATCAGTATATAAGCATACAGAGGCACCAAAAAGGGATGAAACAGGACAGACAAAACGCGTGAAGCGGTTTCCAAAATCGCTTCTTGCTTTGTCTTGCATTTCTCAAGTGAATATTCTTTTTCTTCGGTTGCTGTCATAATCTTCTTAAACGTGCGGTTGGGATGTTCAGTTGTTGTCTGTACTTGGCGACGGTACGACGGGCAATTGGGTATCCTTTTTCCCGAAGGATATCTGCCAGTTCATCGTCGTTGTAAGGGTTTTCCTTATTCTCGTGTTCTACACATTCCTTCAGGAGCTGCTTGATTTCACGGATGGAAAGTTCTTCTCCTTCTTCAGTGGTATAGCCATCGCTGAAGAAGAACCGTAACGGGTAAATCCCGTAATTGGTCTGTACATATTTACTGTTGCTTACCCGGGATATGGTGGAAACATCCAATTTGGCCTTTTCGGCTACATCCTTCAGGATCATCGGCTTCAGTAACGTCTCGTCGCCTTCTTGGAAGAACGGACGTTGAAGGTCGATGATAACCTGCATGGTGGTAAGCAACGTTTGTTGGCGTTGCTTGATGGCATTGATAAATCCTTGGGCGGCATCTACCTTTTGTTTCAAGAAAAGGAAGGCGTCCTTGGATTCTTTGCTTTGATTTTCCTTGTTGGTCGTATGTTCTTCCAATAGTTCATTGAATTCCCGGCTCAAATGCAGTTCAGGTACATTGCCGTTGTTGAGGGTAAGGTTGATGCTACCGTCTTCTTCGGCTTCTACCAGGAAGTCTGGAATGATCTGTTGGAAGTTCTTACCGACGATATCCCCCAGCGAGCTTCCCGGTCTTGGATTGAGCTTGGTCAGTTCGTTGATGGCTTCATCGTATGTTTCTTCGCTGATGTTCAGACGCTGAACAATCTTTTCCTTGTTCTTACGGGTGAAATCGTCGCAATACTTCTCGATGATTTCTACTTCAATCTTCTTTAATGGTGAATCCGGTTTACGCTTGAGCTGAAGCAACAAGCATTCCTGTAAACTTCGTGCTCCGATACCTGCTGGGTCGAATTCTTGAATAATGGATAAGATACGCTCAACCTCTGCTTCATTGGAGTAAATACCCCGATAGAGCATAAGTTCATCGATGAGAGTTTGCATGCCTTTACGGAGCAATCCGTCATCGTCCAAAGAGCCGATGAGGTATTCTGCCATTACTTCTTCTTCCTCGGTAAGGTGTTGCATTCTTAACTGCTCCAAAAGCATTTCATAGAAGGAAACAGAGTCGGAGAAAGGTATTTCTTCGGCTACTTCTCCCTTGCTGCGGTTGTGCTCTTGCAGTTTATAGTCAGGAATGTCGTCTTCCGTACGGTAATCACCTAAAGAAAGGTCTTCGTTCGAATACAGATTGTCCTCATTGAGATCGGTATCGATATCATGGTCTTGTTCAGAGGGGTCTTTCCCCTCCTCCAGTGCCGGATTGTCCAAAATTTCAGCTCGAACACGTTCTTCCAATTCCATGGTAGGAAGTTCCAGTAACTTGACTACCAGGATTTGGTGAGGCGACAAGGTTTGGGTTAATTGTTGCGCCTGCGTCTGTATCTGATGTGAGCCTTGCGACATAGTTTCGTTGATCTATTTTTGTTTCGAGGACAAAAATAGTAATTATTTCTAATATCGGAAACTGCTGCCCCCCAAGAATTCTCGCAAAAGGGAGGTTGGTGGCAATTCTTTGTCCTGTAACGGTACGAAATATTCCAGGAACTTCCGTAGTCGATAAGCCTCCGAGTACTCCGGACGGTTATTGGGCACTTTGCGGAGAATAGGCTCAGCATAGTCCTTAATGATGGCCAATTCAAACAACAGGGCCGAATTGAACATGACATCTGCATTTTCCTGATAAGGGAAAATCCATTTTTCTTCACCCGCCCGAACGCTTGGCCAACGGCTGATGGTCTCTTCTGCCGAATAGCCTCGGTATTTGTAGTCGCGGATGATGCGACGAAGCAAACGGTTGTCGGTTGTCGGGATGTAATTGTGATTGTCCAACAAGATGGTGGTCAAGGCCGACACGTAAATCTTGAATTTGCTTTCTGCCGGGATATGAGGAGTCAGTTCCGGATTCAAGGCGTGGATGCCTTCAAGTATCAGAATCATGTTCTCCTCCAACTTCAAACGGTTGCCGCTCATTTCACGGATACCGGTTGTAAAGTTGAAACGCGGGAGTTCTACTTCTTCTCCATTCAACAAGGCTTGCAACTGTTGATTGAAGAAATTGAGGTCGAGTGCATATAAGGATTCGTAGTCATAATTGCCGTTTTCGTCCTTTGGGGTATCTTCTCGGTTTACAAAATAATCGTCCAGTGAAACGGGATAAGGTTTCAGTCCGTTGGCCATGAGCTGAACACTCAATCGCTTGCTGAAGGTAGTCTTTCCGGATGACGAAGGACCGGAAATGAGGATCAGCTTTACGGGTTTGCCGCTCTGTCCCCGATTGAAAATCTCATCTGCAATTTGAGAGATACGTTTCTCTTGCAAGGCTTCGGATACATTAATCAATTCGGTGGCATATCCGGCATTGCAAGCCTTGTTGAAATCGCCTACCGTACCAATGCCCAGGATCTGGTTCCAACGACGATGTTCCTTGAATACTTCCAGCATCTTTTCCTGTTTGACGACTTCTTCTAGCTTACTTGGATTGGAACGATTGGGAACTTGTAATAGCAAGCCATCGTAATATTTCACCAAATCGAAAAGGTGAATGTACCCCGTACTAGGCAATAAACTACCATAATAATAATCAATGGTATTTCCCAACGTATAATAATAGGAATAGAGATTACCCGAAGTTTCCAATAAACGTACTTTGTCCATCATCCCTTTCTGACGGAACAATTCAACGACTTCGGTCGTATGCTTTTCGAAACGTTCGAAAGGAAGGTTCTCGGCTATAATTTCTTTCATGCGTTGTTTGATACGTTGCACGTCATCCAATCCAAAAGTACGATCTTCCAATTTCAGTTGGCAATAATATCCTTTGGATACGGGGTGTTCCAATACAATGCTACCATTGGGATAGAGGTCTTCTACGGCCTTGCATAGGACAAAACACAACGAACGAACATAAGTTCGCATGCCAGAAGAACTATAGATGTCCTGAAACTCTATATCCTTATTATTATATACACGGAAGGTCAAACTTTCCACCTTGTTGTTGACTTTGGCACTGACCGGGCCATAGGGCATATTCAGCTCAAATCCTGAATAAATATCTAAAAGTGAAATTCCGATGGGAAAACTTTTTGATTTATTAATATTTTTGCAATATATTTGTAACATATTAGTAATACTTATTTCAGTGTTTATTGGTTACGGCTGTTAAATTACTGAATAAAAATGGAAAACACTAATTCATAACATAATTAATTAAAGGATGGAATATTCTTTTTATGATTTATTAAAATTGCTGGGTTCTCTGGCAATGTTCCTTTACGGAATGAAAATTATGAGTGAGGGACTTCAGAAGTTTGCGGGTGACAGACTCCGTAGTATTCTCACAGCAATGACCACCAACCGTGTAACCGGTGTTCTGACCGGTGTTCTTATCACTGCGTTGATTCAATCTTCGTCCGCTACCACTGTAATGGTAGTAAGTTTTGTTAATGCCGGTTTGCTGAGTTTGTCCCAATCTATTGGTGTTATCATGGGTGCCAATATTGGTACTACGGTAACTGCTTGGATTATTTCGGCTCTAGGATTCAAGGTAGATATGGCTGCCATGTCTTTGCCATTGTTGGCCATTGGTGTACCTTTGCTCTTCTCGGGCAAGAGTAGCCGCAAATCTATCGGTGAATTTATTTTCGGTTTCTCTTTCTTGTTTATGGGTCTTTCTCTTTTGAAGGCCAATGCGCCAGACTTGGGTAAGAATCCGGAAATGCTTTCGTTTGTACAGAACTATACCGACATGGGATTTGCTTCAGTTATTCTATTCGTGCTTATTGGTACGGTATTGACCATGATTGTGCAGGCATCTGCTGCAACGATGGCGATTACTTTGATTATGTGTGCCAATGGATGGATTAGCTTCGAATTGGGTGCTGCATTGGTATTGGGTGAAAATATCGGTACAACCATTACTGCTAATTTAGCGGCTTTGACGGGTAATACACAATCCCGAAGAGCGGCGATGGCGCACTTGGTGTTCAATATATTCGGTGTGATTTGGGTACTTTGTCTCTTCAAACCGGTTACTATGGGTGTTTCCTGGTTTGTAGAAGATATTATGCAGACAGTTGATCCTGCTGTAGCTGTATCGTTCAAGCTTTCAGCTTTCCATACAGCATTCAATATTTGTAACGTATTGATCTTGATTTGGTTTGTGAAGTTCATCGAAACAACTGTTTGTAAGATTATTCCTCAGAAGGAAGTGGATGAAGAATATCGTTTGCGTTTCATCACAGGTGGTTTGCTTTCTACAGCCGAACTTTCTATCGTTCAGGCTCGCAAGGAAATCAACTTGTTTGCAGAACGTATGCGCCGTATGTTCGGTATGTTGAACACTTTGCTTCATGAAACTAATGAGAACGAATTCAATAAGTTGTTCAGCCGGATCGAGAAGTACGAAAACATCAGCGACAACATGGAATTGGAAATTGCCAACTATTTGAATAAGGTATCAGAAGGTCGATTGAGTTCTGAAAGTAAGTTGGAAATTCGTGGCATGTTGCGTGAAGTGACTGAAATTGAAAGTATCGGTGATAGCTGTTATAATTTGGCTCGTACCATCAACCGTAAGCGTAACGGTGGTAATGATTTTACAGAAAAGCAGTATGAACACATCCATCAGATGATGCAGTTGACTGATGATGCGTTGGCTCATATGATTGCTGTAGTTGAAGACGATCATCATGTAGTGGATGTGAATAAGTCGTTCAACATCGAAAATGAAATGAACAACTATCGTGCTCAGTTGAAGAACCAGAATGTGGTAGACGTTAATAATAAGGAATATGACTATCAGATGGGTGTTCACTATATGGACTTGATTGGTGAGTGTGAAAAATTGGGTGACTATGTAGTGAATGTAGTGGAAGCCCGTACCAATGTGAAGGAAAAGAAAGTCGGTGACAATCGTTGATAATCAGCAATAAAAAAGGTGGAACCTCATGAGTTCCACCTTTTTTTATAAATCAATAATTATTTCTTCTTTTCGATTTCCAACAATTCAACTTCGAAAATCAAGGTAGAGAATGGCTTGATTTGACCGCCAGTTTCACTAGCGCCATAAGCCAATTCTTGTGGAATATAAAGTTCCCACTTAGAACCTACAGGCATCATGGTCAATGCTTCAGTCCAGCCTTGGATTACTTGGTCAGCACGGAAAGTAGCAGGAGCGTTACGCTTGTATGAGCTGTCGAATTCAGTGCCATCAATCAAAGTACCCTTGTAGTTCACCTTTACAGTTGATTCCTTAGTTGGGATTTCACCCTTACCAGCCTTGATGATCTTGTACTGGAGACCGCTTTCAGTAGTTACTACACCTTCTTTAGCCTTGTTTTCTTCCAAGAATTTTTCACCGGCAATCTTGTTTTCACCATACTTTTCTTCCAAAGCCTTAGCCTTGATAGCTTCTGTGTTGGTCTTTACGTAAGCTGTAGCTTCTTCCATAGATACGCCAGTACCCTTCAATGCTGCGAAGAAACCAGCCAGGAAGTTGTCCTTGCTCAAAGTCTTAGTAGAGTCGTTCCCGAACAATTGACGACCGATGTTTTCAATCATGTCGCTACCTACTTGTTGACCAATCTGGAGACCAGCGACATATGCCTTTTCTTTCTTGCTGATTTGGTGGATACCGTCTTCTACACCCTTAACGAAATCAGCCCAATTAGCTGAGTCAACACCCATACGTTGTGCTGCAAAGTCTTGCAAACCTCGTGTGTTGCTAATACCCATCATGTAAGACAAAGAGTCGATATCGCTCTTCAAATTTGCCTTTGGAGCTTGAGCTGTACAAGAAGCCAAGCCAGTAGCAGCTGCGATAGCTGCAAACAATACAATCTTCTTCATTTGTTTTTTGTTATTATAATACTTCAATTAATTCTACTTCGAAAATCAAGGTACTGTGAGGAGGAATCATTTCGCCTGCTTGTTGTGCGCCATAACCCAATTCTGACGGGATGAACAATCTCCACTTAGAACCTTCGGTCATCAATTGCAACGCTTCAACCCAACCTTGAATTACTTGGTTTACACCGAATACTGCCGGTTGGCCACGCTTGATAGAACTGTCAAACAACGTTCCGTCAATCAATGTTCCTTCGTAGTGGCACTTTACACGGTCGGTAGCACTTGGCTTTTTACCGTTACCTTCAGTAATCACTTCGTATTGCAAACCGCTAGGCAAAGTTACGATACCGTCTTTCTTTGCATTTTCTGCCAAGAAAGCCTTGCCCTTTTCAATGTTTTCAGCATTCATCTTAGCTTCGAGTTCTGCGAAGTAGTTGTTGACAATTTCGCGAGCTTCGTTGTGGCTGATAGCTGTTTCGTTTCTATTGAGTACGTCTGCAATTGCTTGTGCAAAGTCTTCTACGTTAATACCTTGAGCACCCATGCTCAACAAATTTTGGCCGATACCGAGGCCAATAGCATAACTGAATTTGTCCATAAGTTGTTATTCTATAAGATGTTTTAGTTTAAAAACGTGCAAAGGTAGGGCTTTTCTTTGAATGAATTCGTTTATTCATGTAGAATTTTACTTATTTTTGTATATTCGTTAATAAAGAAGGAGGATTGTGTATGAAGAATTTAGTAATATTAACAGGTGCCGGCATGAGTGCCGAAAGTGGTATCAGTACTTTCCGTGATGCTGGAGGCTTATGGGACAAATATCCGGTAGAGCAAGTGGCTACTCCCGAAGGTTATGCGGCTAACCCTCAGTTGGTCATTGATTTTTATAATGAGCGTCGTAAACAGTTGGTCGAAGTAAAACCTAATCGGGGGCATGAATTGGTGGCGGATTTGGAAAAACATTTTCAGGTAACGGTCATTACTCAAAATGTGGATAACTTGCATGAGCGGGCTGGCAGTTCGAATGTTATCCACCTTCATGGAGAATTGACAAAAGTTACTTCTAGTTGGCAGCCAAACAATCCTAAGTATATCAAGGAATTGAAACCGGAAGAGTTCGAAGTAAAAATGGGCGATACTGCTGCTGATGGTTCTCAACTTCGTCCGTTCATCGTTTGGTTTGGAGAAGCGGTTCCGATGATAGAAACAGCCATCGATTATTGTTTGAAGGCAGATGTCTTTTTGATAATTGGTACGTCACTTAATGTTTATCCTGCAGCCGGGTTGTTGAATTATGTTCCTGCCGATGTGCCAGTTTATCTTATCGACCCCAATCAAGTACCTATTGCTTCAGGTCGACCGGTGCATGTCATCCAGAAAGGAGCTTCGGCAGGCATGGAAGAGCTGACAAAGTTGCTTGTCTAAACATTTTTCGACGATGTCTGTTATATAGAGGAACAATTAAAAGAGATGCTTATGAAGAAATATGTTTGCACCGTTTGTGGTTGGGTATATGATTCGGACAAGGGCGATCCGGATAGTGGTATTTTACCGGGTACACCCTTTGAGGAGATTCCATACGATTGGGTATGTCCATTGTGTGGAGTTGGGAAAGATGATTTTGAGGTGCAGGACGAATAAACAGAAAAAGAGCCGCAAGCTGAAAAGTTGCGGCTCTTTTATATATAAAGGTATAGCAATTAGTTTTGTTGCTTCTTTTCTCTTCTTTCAGGACGTTCTGCACGTTCCGGTCTTTCTGCTCTTTCCGGTTTTGGCAACAAAACCTTACGAGAAAGTTTGAACTTACCAGACTTTGGATCAATGTCGAGCAACTTTACGTCGATTTCATCGCCTTCCTTCAAACCTGCTTCTTCGATGGTTTCAAGACGCTTCCAGTCGATTTCAGAGATGTGGAGCAAACCGTCCTTGCCAGGTAAGAATTCAACGAATACACCATATGGCATAACCGAACGAACTTTACCCTTGTATACTTCACCTACTTCAGGAACGGCAACGATACCCTTGATCATGCGGATAGCACTTTCGATGCTCTGCTTGCAAGTTCCTGAGATTTCGATGCGACCGGCATTGTCTACTTCTTCGATAGTTATGGTAGCACCGGTTTCTTCCTGCATACCCTGGATAATCTTACCGCCCGGGCCAATCACAGCACCGATGAATTCCTTAGGAATAGTCATCACTTCGATGCGTGGAGCATGCGGCTTCAATTCTGGGCGTGGTTCAGCGATGCATTCAGTGAGCTTGCCCAAGATGTGTTCACGACCAGCCTTTGCCTGAAGCAACGCCTTTTCGAGGATATCGTATGACAAACCGTCTACCTTGATGTCCATTTGAGTAGCAGTGATACCATCCTTTGTTCCTGTTACCTTGAAGTCCATGTCACCCAAGTGGTCTTCGTCGCCGAGGATATCCGACAATACAGCGTACTTGTCTTCGCCTGCGTTCTTGATAAGACCCATGGCGATACCAGATACTGGCTTCTTCATTGGAACCCCTGCGTCCATCAATGCCAATGTACCTGCACAAACAGTTGCCATAGAAGAGGAACCGTTTGATTCGAGAATATCAGACATTACACGGATAGTATAAGGATAGTCAGCAGGAATCATGCCCTTCAAAGCACGCCATGCCAAGTGACCGTGACCGATTTCGCGACGGCCTACACCACGTTGAGCCTTGGCTTCACCAGTAGAGAATGGAGGGAAGTTATAGTGCAACAAGAAACGTTCCTTGTGTTGGTCGAGTACATCGTCCACCATCTTTTCATCCAGCTTGGTACCCAAAGTGACTGTACTCAGTGACTGAGTTTCACCACGGGTAAAGATAGAAGAACCATGAGGGCCTGGAAGTGGATTTACTTCACACCAGATAGGACGGATTTCAGTAGTCTGACGACCATCCAAACGCTTGCCTTCGTCCAAGATGCAACGACGCATAGCTTCTTTTTCTACATCGTGGTAGTAACGGTTGATGAGCGCTTCCTTTTCTTCCAATTCTTCTTCAGTATACTGAGCCTTGAATTCTTCGCGTACAGCTTCGAACGCTTCGCCACGTTCGTGCTTGTTGCGGTTACCTGATGCAGCGATAGCATAAGCCTTTTCGTAGCAAGCATCGTGAACAGCCTTGCGGAGTTCTTCGTCGTTTTCTTCGTGGCAATATTCACGCTTTACAGTAGAACCGACTTCTTCCATCAATTCCATCTGAGCCTTGCAATGAACTTTGATAGCTTCGTGAGCAGCTTTCAATGCTTCGAGCAAATCTTGTTCGCTCACTTCGTTCATTTCGCCTTCCACCATCATGATGTTTTCGTAAGTAGCAGCAACCATTAAGTCCATGTCTGCCTTTTCGAGCTGCTCGAAAGTCGGGTTGATGACAAACTGACCATCGATGCGAGCTACGCGTACTTCTGAGATAGGACCGTTGAACGGAATGTCAGAAACGGCAAGGGCAGCCGAAGCAGCCAAACCAGCCAATGCATCCGGCATGTCTACACCGTCTGCAGAGAAAAGGATGATGTTTACATAAACTTCTGCGTGGAAGTTATCTGGGAATAACGGACGCAAAGCGCGGTCTACCAAACGGCAAGTAAGGATTTCATAATCTGAAGCCTTGCCTTCTCTCTTGGTAAAGCCACCCGGAAAACGTCCGAATGCTGAATATTTTTCTTTATACTCTACCTGTAGCGGCATGAAATCAGTACCGGGAACTGCATCTTTTGCTGCACAAACAGTAGCAAGCAACATGGTGTTTCCCATGCGAAGCATTACAGAACCGTCTGCCTGTTTTGCCAGCTTTCCCGTTTCGAGTGTGATGGTTCTTCCATCAGGAAGCTCGATCGTCTTAATAATAGGATTAATCATAAAATGTATTGTTATAAATTTTTTTGTCTAAAAATCGTGCAAAGATAGGCATTTAATTCTTCTAATAGGGTGGAAATGAGATAAAAAGTGATGAAACTTACCGTTTTTTTGCATTTTAACGTTCAAGAACGTAAAGAAATGCTTTGTTTAATGGTGAAAAGACGTATCTTTGCACCGATTTTATTAAGAACACACACTTTTATATAAAAATTGGTGATGAAGAAAGTTGTATATTTTTTGCTTGCACTTGTGTTGGTAGGACTGGGCGCTTGCGATAATGGACCGAAATTCAAGGTTCAGGGAGAAGTAACAGGTGCTGAAGACAAGACGCTTTATTTGGAAGCATCGAGCTTGGGAGGTGTCGTAATGTTGGATTCGGTAAAGTTGGGAAGCAACGGTAGCTTCAGTTTTGCAGAAGCGCGTCCGGAATCGCCGGAATTCTATCGTTTGCGTATGGATGGTAAGGTAATCAACTTTGCGGTAGACTCTACAGAAACTGTAGGCATCAAGGCTGAGGCTGCCAAGTTTGATACAGATTATACCATCGAAGGTTCAGAAAACAACCAGAAGATTAAGGAATTGGTATTGTTGCAAGCTGAGTTGCAACAGAAGGTGGACAAGTTGGCGCAAAGCAATATTCCTGCCGGTTTGGCTCAGAAGCAATTGGGTTCATTGGTAAATGATTATAAGGAAAAGGTAAAGCGTGGCTATATTTTTGCGGCACCGAATCAATCGTATGCATATTTTGCCTTGTTCCAGACATTGAATGGCTATATGATTTTTGATCCGATGGCTAGCAAGGATGACATTAAGTGTTTCCAGGCGGTAGCAACTAGCTTGAACAATGCATATCCGCATGCAGACCGCTCACGTAACCTTTATAATATGGTAATCAAAGGTTTGAAGAATACTCGTCAGCCACAACAGGAAGTGATGGAAATCGACCCGAGCATCATTAAGGAAGCAGATATCATCGATATCCAGTTGAAGGATTTGAAGGGTAATGTACGTACTTTGACCGAATTAAAAGGCAAGGTGGTATTGATTGACTTTACAGTCTACAACAATGCCATGTCGGCAGCTCACAACTTGGCTTTGCGTGAACTTTATGCCAAGTATCAGCCGAAGGGCTTGGAAATCTATCAGATTTCATTGGATGGTGACGAACACTTCTGGAAGACATCGGCCGATAATCTTCCATGGGTTTGTGTTCGCGATGCGGCAGGTCCTTATTCTCAGTATGTGTCTATTTACGGTGTAGCAGGTCTTCCTTCTGTGTTCTTGGTAGGTCGTGACAATGTGCTGAAATTGCGTGGTGAAAACATAGAGGATTTGGAAGCAGAGATCCGCAAGTTGTTGTAATATGCTAATGTAGAGCTCGGTTATGTTTAAAGATGTTGCAAAGCATCGATAAAAACTTGGCTTATATCAAATAAAAGACTACCTTTGCAACGCAAAATGGTAAAAAGAGGGTTCCGACATTTAGTGGTGTCGGAATTCTTTTTGTTTTTATAGTAAAGAATCAAAGTAATATAATAATAAAGGAGGAAAAACATTATGGCTTATATGTCAGAAGAAGGTTACAAGCAGTTGCTCGAAGAATTGAGACACTTGGAATCTGTTGAACGTCCGAGAGTGGTGGCAGCGATTGCCGAAGCCCGTGATAAAGGCGACTTGTCGGAAAATGCGGAATACGATGCCGCTAAGGAGGCACAAGGTTTGTTGGAAATGAAAATCAGCCAGTTGAAGGCTACTATCGGTGATGCAAAGATTATCGATACTTCAAAACTGAAAGCTGATACCGTGCAGATCTTGAGCAAGGTAGAACTGAAGAATGTAAAGACTGGTATGAAGATGGCATATACCTTGGTTGCAGAAAGCGAAGCCAACTTGAAGTTGGGTAAGATTTCAGTCAACACCCCGATTGCGCAAGGTTTGTTGGGCAAGAAGGTAGGTGATGTAGCCGAAATTACCATTCCACAAGGTAAAATCAGTTTGGAAATTTTGAACATCTCATTTTAATGGATAGGCAGGTTCGCATATAGTGCGAGTCTGCCTTCTTTTATATTTTATAGATATGGCAACAATATTCAGTAGAATTATCGCAGGCGAAATTCCGAGCTACAAGGTGGCGGAGAATGAACAGTTTTATGCGTTTCTCGACATCAATCCGTTGGTGAAGGGCCATACATTGGTGGTGCCGAAGCGCGAAGTGGATTATATCTTCGATTTGGAAGATGAAGAAGTGGCGGCTATGCAGATGTTTGCAAAGGGTGTAGCGTTGGCTATCCAGCAAGCATTTCCATGCAAGAAGGTGGGGCAGGCAGTGATTGGTTTGGAAGTGCCTCATGCACATATTCATTTGATACCTATCCAGAAAGAATCGGATATGCTTTTCTCCAATCCGAAACTGCAACTTTCCGGTGAAGAGTTCGTAGCTATTGCCAAGGCTATCAATGAAGCTTGGGAAAGCAATCAGAAGTAATCTTCTTCCTTTTATAATATATAAAGAGGACGCCTTTCAGCGTCCTCTTCTTTATTTATACAAATTCATCTCCTAGCTTGACTTGTACGTCATTCACGTATCGGCGGATAGTGCTCTCGTCGTCTTTCTTGCAGATGAGCAGGACATTGTTGGTATCGGCCACCAGATAGTCTTCCAATCCTTGAATGACTGCTAGCTTTCCTTCCGGCATAGCGATGATGTTTTCCTTGCAGTCGTATAATAGGGTGTTGCCTTTAATGATGACGTTTTTCTGCTTGTCTTTCGGCAATACTTCATGCAAGGAGGCCCAGGAACCCAAGTCTGCCCAACCGAAGTTGCAAAGCTGTACATATACATTCTCTGCCTTTTCCATGATAGCATAGTCGATGGAAATATTGGGGCAAGAAGCAAAGTCGTCCAAGCCCGAGGTTATTTTAGAGTAAATCTCCGGCATCAATGTTTGGAAAGCGTCGATGATTGTGTTGACATTCCAAAGAAAGATACCTGAATTCCAATAGAACTCATCGCTTTCAACAAAAACTTCGGCGAATTCCAATTGAGGCTTTTCGATGAAAGTCTTCACTTTATAGAACTCGTTCCCTTTGTTCTCTTCTATCTGGATGTAGCCGTATCCGGTATCAGGGCGAGTAGGCTTGATGCCGAGTGTCAGCAGTTGAGGCGATTGTGCCACAAACTCCAGTCCCTTGTGAATGGCTTCGTTGAATTCCTTTTCTTTCAGAATCAGGTGATCGGCAGGAGCCACAATCATGTTGGCATCCGGATGGATGGAACGGATATACATGGCGGCCATGGCGATGCAAGGTGCCGTATTTCTACGGGTAGGTTCCAAGATAATCTGTCCTTCCTTGAGCAAAGGCAATTGTTCCTTCACCAATTCTTCGTATTCGGCATTGGTGATGACGATGATATTTTCAGGAGTAACAATTTGGCTATATCTGTCGAATGTCTGTTGTAACAGGGTGTTCCCGGTACCGAAGAAATCGAGGAATTGTTTAGGCTTACTCTTGCGGCTATATGGCCAAAAACGGCTTCCGATACCACCGGCCATAATTACACAATAGTTGTTGCTGTTTGTCATGATAGGTTAGGTTTTAAAGTTTCTGCTAAGTTAGAATATTTTTTTATCTTTATGGGTATAAATGTGATAAATGATGTTATAATAACTTTTTTTTGAAGAAAAATCGGGAAAATGTTTGGAGGTAAAGAAAAAAGTCGTACCTTTGCATCCGCAATCGAGAAACAAACCTCGAATTCGTAATGCCCAGATGGCGGAATCGGTAGACGCGCTGGTCTCAAACACCAGTGGATTCACTTCCATCCCGGTTCGACCCCGGG
>SUXY01000060.1 GCA_015060705.1 Bacteroides sp.
ACAAAACATCCTTGCAAGTTGTCTTCGTTTTCCACTGTGGCTTCACCATACAGCCAGCATAATTTCTGAATGTCTTCAGCAGCCAATGCTTGGTTGGCTTCTGTTGCGATGACACTCTGAGGCGTTCTGAAAAATAGAATCATAGCACTATTATAGTTGTTATGTTAATTGAAATCTTCTTTAATAAGGTGCAAAGTTATATAAAAGACACGTTATGTGAAAGAATTTCGGTTTCAAATATAGGTACTTTCGCAAAAAAGTGGCATCTTTGCAGTCATGAATTGGATTGAACAAGTAACCATACTCGATTTGTTGGTGAAAGGGCTTATAATTGGTGTAGTAGTTTCTGCGCCTTTGGGCCCTGTGGGCGTGCTTTGTATACAGCGTACGCTCAACAAAGGTCGTTGGTATGGTTTTGTGACCGGATTGGGTGCTTGTTTGAGTGATATAATCTATGCTTTGATTACCGGTTATGGCATGAGTTTCATGGATGAGTTCCTGATGAAGCATCAGGTGTTGCTGCAGATTGTTGGTAGCATCATGCTGTTCGTGTTCGGTGTCTTTACTTTCCGTAGCAATCCTGTCCAGTCCATTCGTCCGGTTTCTTCCAGTAAGGGAACCTATTTACATAATTTCGTGACCGCCTTTTTCGTCACTCTTTCCAATCCGTTGATTATCTTCTTGTTCATCGGCTTGTTTGCCCGCTTCTCGTTTGTCATGCCGGGTAGCCCGTTGGGATTCCAGTTGGTAGGATATTTGGCGATTATTCTGGGCGCTTTGTTGTGGTGGTTCGGAATTACTTATTTGGTCAACAAGGTGCGTACGCAGTTCAATGTGCGTGGCATTTGGATACTCAACCGGGCGATTGGTAGTATCGTGATGTTGGCATCCATTATCAGTCTTGTATATACTATTTTAGGAAAAACGTTATACTAAATCCGTTATTTATCAATGTTTATTTCCAGACAACTGAAGCAACAGAACATTGCCGAATACCTGATTTATATGTGGCAGGTAGAAGATTTGATTCGTGCCTACGGATGTGACTTGGAGCGTGTCCGCGAGAATTTGGTGGCCCGTTATCCGGCTGAACAGCAGGAAGAATTGGCGCAATGGTACGAGGATTTAATAGAGATGATGCGTCGGGAAGAAGTGATGCAGCAAGGTCATCTCCAAATCAATAAGAATGTGATTACTTGGCTTACCGACTTGCATTTGCAATTGTTGGCTTCGTCCAAGTTCCCTTATTATAATGCCGCTTACTACAAAGCGTTGCCTTTTATTGTAGAGCTCCGTGCCAAGGGGGCTAACAAGGAAGAACCCGAATTGGAGACTTGCTTCGATGCTTTGTATGGCATCTTGTTGCTGAAACTTCAGAAGAAGGAAGTCAGCGACGAGACGAAGAAGGCTCAAGAGGCGATTACGACTTTGCTCTCCATGCTTTCCACTTACTATATAGAGGATAAGAAAGGAGAACTTGAGTTATGAAGAATATATTGATTACCGGAGCAAACGGGCAGTTAGGGAATGAGATGCGGGTACTTTCGGCGGAACATCCGGAGTACACCTATTTCTTTACTGATGTAGCCGAACTCGATATCTGCGATGAACAAGCCGTGCTTGATTTCGTGAAGACGAACGACATTCACGTGATTGTGAATTGTGCGGCCTATACAGCGGTGGACAAGGCAGAAGAGAATGTCGAACTTTGTGCCAAGTTGAATGCTGATGCAGTGGGTTATTTGGCAAAAGCTGCTGAAGTCAACCAAGCGGAGTTCATCCAAATCTCCACCGATTATGTGTTTGACGGAACGGCTCATCTTCCTTACAAGGAAACCGAACTTACTTGCCCGAATTCTGTCTATGGCAGCACCAAGTTGGCTGGTGAGCAAAATGCGTTGACGTATTGTTCCCGTACCATGATTATCCGTACCGCCTGGTTGTATTCCACTTTCGGCAACAATTTCGTGAAGACCATGATTCGCCTGGGCAAGGAGCGTGATTCGCTCGGTGTCATCTTCGACCAAGTAGGTACTCCGACCTATGCCCGCGATTTGGCCCGTGCCATTTATGCGGCCATTGTTCAAGGTGTACACCCGGGTATCTATCATTTCAGCAATGAAGGAGTGTGCTCTTGGTATGATTTCACGAAAGCGATCCATCGTTTGGCTGGCATTACCGCATGTCAGGTAAAACCGCTTCATACTGAAGAATATCCTACTCCTGCCAAGCGTCCGCATTACTCGGTACTTGACAAGACGAAAATAAAGAATACATATAATATAGAAATACCTTATTGGATGGACTCTTTACAGAGTTGCATTGCAGAATTAGAAGTATAAGATTAAGAAATGAATCCAGAAATTTCAAGAAGAAGAACGTTTGCGATTATCGCGCACCCGGATGCCGGTAAGACCTCTTTGACCGAAAAGCTCTTGCTCTTCGGTGGTCAGATTCAAGTGGCAGGTGCCGTAAAGAGCAACAAGATCAAGAAAACTGCGACATCCGACTGGATGGACATCGAAAAACAACGTGGTATCTCGGTAACTACCTCCGTGATGGAATTCGATTACCACGACTATAAAATCAATATCCTCGATACACCGGGTCACCAGGACTTTGCGGAAGATACCTACCGCACACTGACTGCCGTCGATTCGGTTATCATTGTAGTGGACGGTGCCAAGGGGGTGGAAACACAGACCCGTAAGCTCATGGAAGTGTGCCGTATGCGAAACACGCCGGTAATCATCTTCGTGAACAAGATGGACCGCGAAGCCAAGGATCCGTTCGACTTGCTCGACGAACTGGAAGAAGAACTCGTGATTGGCGTACGCCCATTAACTTGGCCGATTGAAAGTGGTCCGCGTTTCAAGGGGGTATACAACATCTATGAACAGAATCTCAATCTTTTCCAGCCTTCCAAGCAGGTAGTGGCAGAAAAGGTAGCGGTGGATATTCATACCGAGGAACTCGATAACCAGATTGGCTCAACCTTGGCGGACAAGCTCCGTGGTGAGCTGGAACTCATTGAAGGTGTCTATCCGGAATTCAATGTAGAGGAATATTTGGAAGGTTCGCTTGCTCCGGTATTCTTCGGCTCAGCCTTGAACAATTTCGGGGTGGAAGAGTTGCTGAATACGTTTGTCGAAATTGCACCAAGCCCACGTCCGGTGAAGGCGGAAGAACGCGATGTACAGCCGGACGAACAGAAGTTCACCGGTTTCATCTTCAAGATTACTGCCAACATCGACCCGAACCACCGTTCTTGTATCGCTTTCTGTAAGGTCTGCTCAGGCAAGTTCTCGCGCAATACTCCTTACTTGCATGTGCGTCACGACAAGACCATGCGCTTCTCGTCGCCTACACAGTTCATGGCACAGCGCAAGACTACTGTCGATGAGGCTTGGGCAGGCGATATCATCGGTTTGCCGGACAACGGTACTTTCAAGATTGGTGATACATTAACTGAAGGCGAAAAGCTTCATTTCAAGGGATTGCCGAGCTTCTCTCCGGAAATGTTCAAGTACATCGAGAATGCCGACCCGATGAAGCAGAAGCAATTGGCGAAGGGTATCGACCAGCTCATGGACGAAGGGGTAGCCCAGTTGTTCGTCAACCAGTTCAATGGTCGTAAGATTATCGGTACGGTAGGTCAACTTCAGTTTGAAGTCATCCAGTATCGTTTGGAAAACGAATACAATGCCAAGTGTCGTTGGGAACCGGTCAGCTTGTACAAGGCTTGTTGGATAGAAAGCGACGATGCCGAAGAGCTGGAAGCGTTCAAAAAGCGCAAGTATCAGTACATGGCGAAGGACCGCGAAGGTCGTGATGTGTTCTTGGCGGATAGTGGTTATGTGCTCCAGATGGCTCAGATGGACTTCAAGCATATTAAATTCCATTTTACTTCTGAGTTCTAAAAGGTAATAATATACTTGTTGACACTTTAATCTCCCCCTTGTGAAGGGGGAGACAAACTATTGTGTCAACAGATATATCATTCCCTTATTATTCCATAAAGGATATATTGAAGTGTTGAGAATCTTGTTGCTTTATCTAATTGTTGTTCCCACTATCGACAACTCAAGAAGAGCTAGAAACGGAATGTTTCAGCCTCGAAGAATCGATAAACCGACTTGTTGAAAAGATCCAACGTCATTATCATCGTCGGTCATGAAAGTCTATATTGATCAACAAGTTTATTGGCGTATAGAAGACTTTTCATACGCCTTCCCAAACGACTCAACGTTATAAACAATTACGGATTGTTTATTTACGACGATTTTACGTTTTATTCGCCTAAATTGAACGAATTGATGAAGTTATTAGAAGATACAAGAGCGAGAATTGAAACATTAAACAGAAGAAAATAGCCGCTAACTCACTGGAAATCAATTGTACCTCTGATGTAGTATCTTTTGATAAAGTAAAAGGAAAAGTAAAAGTAAAAGTATCATCATCATCAAAAGAAGAAGATAAGGGTGATGATGGTGGTGATGTTTTTATTCCTGAGACGCCTGCTTGGGAACGTCATGTAATGCGCTTCGCTGTTTGAGGTGGATGGTTTCGTTTGTTTGTCTTCCCCCCTTCACAAGTCAAGTCAAAGACAAACTTATGTGTGTTAATACGTCTTACTCCAGTAAGATCATACGTCTTGTCAAGGTAAGACGATACGTCTTTCCGGTGAAGACCATACGTCTTTCTCTGCTTGTGTTATCCTGCATTTGGGTAAATTCTTGGCTTCGCCGACATCGGCTATCCCTACTGCATCGTGGGGCATCGGGACCTTCCGGGGGTACAAAAAGATTGTCCCTGTTTTGAGGTGAAATAGCTTCTCTGCATACAACGTGACGGTGTAAATGGTTCGGATTGTTGTTTTCTCTCCATTTTTACCAGGAAAAAGCAACGGATTTTCAAATAAAATCGTTTACTTTGTAGGGCGTAAAATCTTAAATGCTGGAAAACATGTTAACTCAAATTATCAACGGTAAAATATTTACTCCTCAGGGATGGATTGAAGACGGGTCGGTAGTCATCAGAGACGGCCATATATTGGAAGTGACAAATTGTGATTTGCCTTTGACAGGCGCCAAGCAGGTGGATGCGAGAGGTCGTTATATCATTCCGGGTTATGTATGTATGCATGCTCATGGGGGTGGTGGCCGCGATTTCACAGAATGTACAGAAGAGGCTTTCCGTACAGCCATCGCTGCTCATCAGAAACATGGTGCTACTACCATATTTCCAACCATATCTTCTACCAGTTATGAAAATATCAAGAAAGGTATCGCTGTATGCGAACAGTTGATGGCAGAAGCAGACAGTACCATCATGGGTTTGCACTTGGAAGGACCGTATCTGAATCCGAAGCGTGCGAGTGACCAGTTCGGTGATAATTTGGCAGAACCGGATGCAGCAGCTTATATGGAATTGGTGGAATCGACTAATATTATCAAGCGTTGGGATGCTTCACCGGAATTGCCGGGAGCATTGGAATTTGCCCGTTACCTGAAGTCAAAGGGTATTGTAGCGACTATCTCGCACACCGAAGCAGAGTATCAGGAAGTGAAGGATGCTTACGAAGCAGGCTTTACTCACGTGTCTCATTTCTATAACGGTATGCCGGGTTTCCATAAGAACCGCGAATATAAGTACGAAGGTACGGTGGAAAGTGTATACTTGATAGATGATATGACCATCGAACTGATTGCCGATGGAAGACACTTGCCGGATACCATCCTGAAGTTGGCTTACAAGGTGAAGGGTGTAGAAAAAACTTGCTTGGTAACTGCTTCGTTGGCTTATGCAGGAGTGGATGCCAAGGAGGTAGATGATCCGAAAATCATTATCGAAGATGGTGTTTGCAAGAGCCGCGACTTGAAACAGTTGGTGGGTAGTGTAGCTACCATGGATGTGCTGGTGCAGAACATGGTGAAGGCAGAGGTTCCATTGGAAGATGCCATCCGCATGGCAACAGAAACTCCGGCCAAGATTATGGGTGTGTACGACAAGAAGGGTTCGTTGGAAAAGGGCAAGGATGCCGATATTTTGATTCTCGATAAGAAACTCCGTATCAGAAAAGCCTGGAGCAAGGGACAGATGATTGAAGGAATCTAAGAATTGGGCGGAATAAAGTATTTAGGCACGGAATACCGTGCCTATTTTTTTATATTAAAAAGGAAAGTGTTACATTTGCAATTCATTGGAATTATAAGGAGAAGTTTATGAACGAACTGATGAAGGAAGATATCCGGAAGGCATGCGAGGTGATGCAGAAGGGAGGCGTAATTCTTTATCCTACCGATACCATTTGGGGAATAGGATGTGATGCCACCAATGCGGAAGCCGTGAAGCGTGTCTATGAAATAAAGAAGCGGGCAGACAGCAAGGCGATGTTGGTCTTGGTGGACAATGCCGTGAAGGTGGATTTTTATGTAAAGGAACCACCTGAAGTGGCTTTCGACTTGATAGAGTGTGCTACCAAGCCGATGACCATTATCTACGATGATGCACGAAACTTGGCTCCGAACTTGTTGGCCGAGGATGGCAGTGTAGGCATCCGGGTCACTTCCGAAGAGTTCTCCAAGCAACTTTGTTTCCGTTTCCGTAAGGCGATTGTCTCTACATCGGCCAATGTGAGCGGTGAACCTTCTCCGGCAACGTTCCATGACATCAGTGAGGAAATCAAGCAAGCCGTTGACTATATCGTACAAAGTCGCCAAAACGAAACGGCTGCGCCCAAGCCTTCGAGCATTATCAAATTGGGTAGAGGTGGGTTGATTAAGGTCATCAGAGAATAAAGAGTGAAGATATGAATACGGACAAAAGTCTTTTTCATCGCTTGTTGGCGTGGAGGGGCAAGAATATAAAGGACAAGCATTTTGTGTTGATACTTAGCTTTGTGGTAGGTATCCTCACGGCGCTGGCAGCCAGCTTGTTGAAGTTCTTGATTGAATACATCAAACATTTCTTGACCGAGAACTTCGATTCAACCGGGGTGAACTGGTTGTATTTGGTATATCCGGTAATCGGTATTTTATTGACCGGATTGTTTATCCGCAATGTGGTGCGGGATGACATCAGTCACGGGGTAACGAAGATTCTGTATGCCATTTCCCGTAGGCAGAGCCGCATCAAGCGGCATAACACTTGGTCTTCGTTGTTTGCCAGTGCCATCACCATCGGTTTCGGTGGTTCGGTAGGGGCGGAAGCACCGATTGTATTGACAGGTTCTGCCATTGGCTCCAATTTAGGTAGTGCTTTCAAGATGGAGCATCGCACCTTGATGCTGTTGGTTGGATGTGGTGCAGCCGGTGCGGTAGCGGGTATCTTCAAGGCCCCGATTGCCGGATTGGTCTTTACGCTCGAAGTGTTGATGATTGACTTGACCATGGGTTCCTTGCTTCCGTTGTTGGTATCCAGTGTAACGGCAGCAACGGTAGCTTATATCTTGCATGGTACTGAAGCAATGTTCGAATTTCATATGGACGAACCTTTCTTGATGGAGCGTATTCCGGCGGTATTGTTGCTGGGTATTCTTTGTGGATTGGTTTCATTGTATTTTACTCGTACCATGAATCGGATAGAAGGCGTGTTCCGCCGATATAGCAATCCTTACATCAAGTTGATGATAGGGGGAGCAATGTTGAGTATCCTGATTTTTCTTTTCCCGTCTCTTTATGGTGAAGGTTACGATGTCATTCACATGTTGCTGAATGGAACAAGTGCGGTCGATTGGGATAAGGTCATGGATAACTCCATCTTTTATGGATATGGCAATTTGCTTCTCGTCTATCTGTCTTTGGTGATTCTTTTTAAGGTATTTGCTACCAGTGCTACCAATGGCGGTGGAGGTTGCGGGGGTACTTTTGCTCCAAGTTTGTTCTTGGGTTGTATCACCGGTTTCGTTTTTGCCCATTTCTGCAACGGATATGCCTTGGCGCCCGTTATCTCGGACGGTTTGCCGGAAAAGAACTTTGCCTTGTTGGGTATGGCGGGATTGATGTCAGGAGTCATGCATGCTCCGCTGACAGGTATTTTCCTGATTGCCGAACTGACAGGTGGTTATGACTTGTTCCTGCCGTTGATGATGGTGTCTGTTAGCGCTTATCTCACGATTATGATTTTTGAACCGCATAGTATCTATTCCATGCGTTTGGCACAAAAAGGTGAATTGTTGACTCATAACAAGGACAAGTCGGTGTTGACATTGATGGATATAGAAAGTGTGGTGGAAACGGACTTCCAGAAGGTTCAGCCTAATCATGATTTGGGAGAAATGGTGAGAGTCATTTCAAAGGCGAAGCGAAACATGTTCCCGGTAGTGGATATTCGAGGGGTGTTATTGGGAATTGTCATTTTGGACGACATTCGTCACATCATGTTCCGCCAGGAATTGTATCATCGCTTTACGGTAGGTAGTTTTATGGTGGTTCCTCCAGCATGTATCAATATGGAGGATTCCATGGAGGAAGTCATGCGGAAGTTTGATGAAACCAAGGCGTGGAACTTACCGGTAATTGATGCGGATGGAAAGTACAAAGGATTCCTGTCCAAGTCAAGAATATTGAACACTTACCGACAGATGTTGGTGGATTTCTCAGAAGAATAAATTAGAACGTATGGAAAAGAAGGATTTACGAATCGTATATATGGGTACTCCCGAATTTGCAGTCGAAAGTTTGAAGCGATTGGTAGAGGGAGGGTATAATGTAGTAGCAGTCATTACCATGCCGGACAAGCCAATGGGACGTCATGGAAGTGTGTTGCAGGCTAGTCCGGTCAAGCAATATGCCGTATCGCAAGGCTTGAAAGTGCTTCAGCCGGAAAAGTTGAAGGATGAGGCTTTTGTAGAAGAACTGCGTGCATTGCAAGCCGATCTGCAGATTGTGGTAGCGTTCCGCATGTTGCCGGAAGTGGTATGGAACATGCCTCGTTTGGGAACTTTCAACTTGCATGCTTCGTTGTTGCCTCAATATCGGGGGGCGGCTCCTATCAATTGGGCGGTGATGAATGGCGATACAGAAACGGGTATCACGACCTTTTTCTTGAAACATGAAATCGATACCGGTGAAGTGATTCAGCAAGTCAAAGTTCCTATTGCCGATACGGACAATGTGGAAATCGTTTATGATAAGTTGATGATGTTGGGAGGTGACCTGGTGCTTGAAACGGTTGATGCTATCTTGAATGGTACCGTGAAATCCATCCCTCAGGAAGAGATGTTTGCTTCGGAATCAGAACTTCGCCCGGCTCCAAAGATTTTCAAGGAAACTTGTCGTATCGACTGGAATGGTGGGGTGAAGAAAGTGTACGACCATGTACGTGGACTGTCACCGTATCCGGCAGCTTGGACGGAACTTTGTGTGCCGGAAGGGGGACGTCAGGTATTGAAGATCTATGAAACCGAAAAGGCCTTTGTAGAACATGCCTTGCCGGTGGGAAGCGTTGATACCGATCAGAAGACCTATTTCCGTGTTGCTGTGAAAGATGGATATGTGAATCTGCTTTCCATTCAATTGGCTGGTAAAAAGCGGATGAGCGTCGGGGATTTCTTGCGGGGATATCGTCATGTGGAAGGAAGTAAAGTTGAATAACTATATGAATTTATGCTTTTGAGCATGTTTTTCATTGGTTATAATGAAAATATACCTATCTTTGCATCGAATAAAAAATAAACATAAAGAATTATGAGTAAACCTATCATTGCTCCGTCGTTGTTGTCGGCTAATTTCCTGAATCTTCGGGAAGATATCGATAAAATCAATAGTAGTGAAGCCGATTGGCTGCATGTGGATATTATGGATGGTGTATTTGTTCCGAATATCTCGTTTGGCTTTCCAGTATTGAAGCAGATGGCAGATTTGACAACCAAACCTTTGGATGTACACTTGATGATTGTACAGCCGGAAAAGTTTATCAAGGAGATCAAGGAGTTGGGTACAATGATGATGAATGTACATTATGAAACTTGTACTCATTTGCATCGTGTGGTTCAACAAATTAAGGATGCTGGTATGAAAGCAGGTGTGACATTGAATCCTGCCACACCGGTTGTCATGTTGAAAGATATTATCACTGAATTGGATATGGTACTTCTGATGAGTGTAAATCCAGGATTCGGTGGACAGAAGTTTATCCCGCAAACTTTGAACAAGTTGAAGGAATTGCGTGAATTGATTGATGAAACAGGTTCACATGCTTTGATTGAAGTCGATGGTGGTGTAAACTTGGAAACAGGTAAGTTGTTGGTAGAAGGAGGTGCAGATGCATTGGTTGCTGGTAATGCGGTATTCAAGGCTCCTGATATGGTTCAAATGATTAGCCAATTAAAGAATCTATAATAATTTAGAGAAGAATTGAAAACTTATCCGGTATTCCGGCTGACTATTTTTATGGCAGCCGGAATTCTTTTTGCAAATACTTTCTGGACGGGAATAGGGGTGGTTCAACTGGTTTGTTTGTTGTTGCTGCTTCTAGGGATGGGCTTCGGGTTGAAGACTTCCTCGTATGGAACCCGTTGGTTGTTTGGTGCCGGTGCCTCATGTTTCATGTTTCTGGTAGGAGCCATAGGGACAGGAATCGCTTGGAATAAAGTGAAGGTAGACTGGGGAACTGAACGGAAAGCTTATGTGGGTGTGATACAGGAATCTGTGCAGGAGAAGCCGAAAACTTATCAATGCAAGGTGTCGACGAGTGGAAAGGAAGTCTTGATTTACTTGCCGAAAGATTCTTTGTCTGCATCCTTGAATGTTGGAGATGAATTGTTTTTCTATACCCGAATAGATTCTCCCCGGAATAGGGAAGAACTCCAGACGTTTGATTATGCTACTTTTCTGTATCATGAAGGGGTTAGTGGAACGGCGTTTGTAGCGGCAGACGCTTGGAAGAAGTTGCCGAACGATAAACACGTAGACTGGAAAATACGCGCAGCCCAGATTCGTGAACGTATTCTTCGTAAATACGAAGAGTGGGGAATGGGAGCGGCACAGCTTCCTGTCCTTTCTGCATTGACATTAGGATATCAGGGGGATTTGGATAAAGAAACGCGTGAAGCCTACTCTGTAGCAGGAATAGCTCATGTGTTGGCTTTGTCGGGTATGCATATCGGTATCATTTGGCTTTTGTTGAATGGTTTGTTCCGGTTGTTCCTCAAAAACCGCCTGAAATGGGTGAAAGGAATGGTGGTTGTCGGATTGTTGTGGATTTTCGCTTTTGTTGTAGGGTTGGAGGCATCCGTGGTCCGTGCAGTCATCATGTGTATGTTGATGGAGATTTCCCGCTTGGCAGGTGTTCGGCATTTATCCATGAATACATTGTCGGTCGCGGCTTTCTTTATGTTGCTTTATAATCCTTTTTATTTGTTTGATGTTGGGTTTCAATTGTCTTTTGTGGCTGTTGCTTCCATCTTGTTCTTATATCCCTTGATAAATGCTTGTTTGACCGTGAAGAACCGTGTTGTAAAGTGGATATGGGGGATTCTGTCGGTTTCTATAGCTGCTCAGTTAGGTACAGCTCCATTGGTCATGTATTATTTTTCAAACTTTTCAGTCTATTTTTTGTTTGCCAATTTGGTGGCATCAGTGCTTGTACCCTTAATTATCTATGGGACTGTTGCGATGGTGCTGTTGAGCGGGATTCCCGGATTGCATGCGTATGCAGTGATGATTGTCAATGAATTGGTCGGTGGGCTGAATGGACTGGCTGGATGGACCAGCGATTTGCCTTATGCTACTTTTTCTATCTCGATAATTAGTCCGATTGAAATAGGTGTTTTTTATCTGACATTAGGCTGGTGGGTAATCTATGGAAGGACGAAGAGGCGGAAATGCTTGATTGGAGGATTGGTTTCATTGGCTTGTCTCTTGGGAATTCATCTTTTCCTTCTAATTTCATTTCTGTGAATGAAGAAATTTTTGTAGTTTTGCTGTTCCAAATAGAATTCGAAATAATGTTATCAAAAGTAATAGCACAAGCAAGCGTAGACCATGTTGAAAAATGGTTTGAGAAAGCTGATAGGATAGTGATTGTAAGCCATGTTTCACCGGACGGTGATGCCATTGGCTCTTCATTGGGATTGTATCATTTCCTGACCTCGCAGGATAAGAATGTTCATGTGATTGTTCCGAATGCTTTTCCGGACTTTTTGAAGTGGATGCCGGGAGCCAAGGATGTTATCCAATACAATCGTTACAAGGATTTTGCGGATAAACTGATTTTGGAGGCCGATGTTATCTGTTGCTTGGACTTCAATGTCTTGTCCCGCATTGATGAGATGGAAGAAGTGGTAAAGAATGCTCCAGGACGTAAGATGATCGTCGATCATCACCTTTATCCAGGAGATTTTGCGAGAATTGTCATCTCACATCCAGAGATTTCTTCAACCTCTGAATTGGTGTTCCGCTTGATTTGTCAGTTGGGTAATTTCAGTGATATATCGAAAGAAGGAGCAGAATGTATTTATACAGGGATGATGACCGATACGGGTGGTTTTACTTATAATTCCAATAACCGGGAAATTTACTTGATTATCGGTGAATTGTTGTCTAGGGGAATTGACAAGGATGAAATTTATCGTCGTGTATTTAATACTTATTCGGAAGATCGACTCCGATTGATGGGATATGTGTTGTATGATAAGATGCAAGTATATCCGGAATTCAATGCTGCTTTGATTACGCTGAGCCGGGCAGAACAAAAGAAATTCCGTTATGTGAAAGGAGATACGGAAGGATTTGTCAATATGCCTTTGTCCATTAAGAATGTATGTTTCTCGGCCTTCTTGCGTGAAGATACGGAAAAGGATATGATTAAGATTTCCCTTCGTTCGGTAGGTACATTCCCATGTAATCAAGTGGCTGCTGATTTCTTTAATGGAGGTGGACACCTAAATGCTTCTGGAGGTGAGTTTTACGGACCAATGGAAGAAGCGATTGCTTTGTTCAAGCAAGCTTTGGTGAAGTATGAGGATTTATTATTAGGAAAAAAATAGTTATTTTAGTATAATACGTCGAAAACATGAAGGAAGTTTCCCGATGATTTATTACTTTTGTCCGGAAAATAAAAGATGTAGAATGAAGAAGTTTAGAATAATATTGATGATGGTCTTGGGATTGGGATTGGCCTTCCAGTCTTGCAACAATGGTAAAACGTATGCAGAGATGAAAGAAGAAGAGCGTGATGCTATCAAGCGTTTTATCGAATTGAATGACATTAAAGTAATTGATGAAGACCAATTTGAGGCTCAAGACTCCACAACTAATGTGGCTGAAAACGAATATGTGTTGTTTGAAGAAAGTGGTGTTTACATGCAAGTGGTACAACGCGGAAATGGCGAATTGTTGGAAGATGGACGTCATGAAATTCTAGCGCGATATTTGGAAGAACGAATTGTAGAAGACGGTACTGTAGATACCTTGTCTTTGAATACCATTGCGAATATGTATGCACATCCGGATGAGTTTATTTTGACTAAACAAAAGAATTCTCTTTCTGCTTCTTTCTCAACGAATGGAGCTATGTATGCGGCACACTCCAGTGCATATGTTCCTACAGGGTGGCTGTTGCCGCTCAATTATTTGAAGGTGGGACGTGAAATTTCCGGTCGTTCCAAGATTAAGCTGATTCTTCCTCACAGCCAAGGAACCGCAACAGCTTCCGGTCAAGTTTTTCCTTGTTACTATGAAATAACCTATCAATTATCAAGATGACACTAATAAAATCTATCTCCGGTATCCGCGGAACCATTGGTGGCCACGCAGGTGAAGGCCTCAATCCGCTGGACATTGTTAAGTTCACTTCAGCATACGCAACGCTGATTCGTAAGACAACTACTGTTAAGAGCAATAAAATCGTTGTAGGCCGTGATGCTCGTATTTCGGGTGAAATGGTGAAGAACGTGGTATGTGGTACCTTAATGGGTATGGGCTTCGATGTAGTGAACATCGGCTTGGCTTCTACTCCGACAACCGAGTTGGCCGTGACTATGGAAGGTGCTTGCGGTGGTATCATTTTGACTGCCAGCCATAACCCTCGTCAGTGGAACGCCTTGAAGTTGCTGAATGAACACGGCGAATTCCTGAATGCAGAAGAAGGTAACGAAGTGCTCCGTATCGCTGCAGCTGAAGAATTTGACTATGCAGACATCGACAATCTAGGTAGCTATCGTGAAGATAATACATACGATGACAAGCATATCGATGCCGTATTGGCTTTGAAATTAGTAGACGTGGAAGCTATCCGCAATGCTAAATTCAAGGTCGCTATCGACTGTGTAAACTCAGTGGGTGGTGTGATTCTTCCGAAACTCTTGGAACGCTTGGGCGTAGAAAAGGTAGAAGGTCTTTATTGCGAACCGACCGGTGACTTCCAGCACAATCCGGAACCATTGGAAAAGAACTTGGGTGATATCATGGGCTTGATGGCAAAGGGTGGCTACGATGTAGCATTCGTGGTTGACCCGGACGTAGACCGTTTGGCGATGATTTGTGAAGACGGTAAGATGTATGGTGAAGAATATACATTGGTAACAGTAGCAGACTATGTATTGAAGCATACTCCGGGTAATACCGTTTCTAACCTCAGCTCTACCCGTGCGCTCCGTGACGTAACACGTAAGTATGGTTGCGAATACAACGCTTCTGCTGTAGGTGAAGTGAACGTAGTTGCCAAGATCCGTGCTACCAATGCAGTAATCGGTGGTGAAGGTAACGGTGGTGTGATCTATCCGGAAAGCCACTGCGGCCGTGATGCTCTCGTAGGTATTGCTTTGTTCTTGAGCCACTTGGCACACGAAGGCAAGACCGTGAGCGAACTCCGTGCCACTTATCCTCCTTACTTCATCGCAAAGAACCGCATCGACTTGACTCCTGATACAGACGTAGATGCTATCTTGGCAAAGGTGAAGGAAATGTATAAGGATGAAGAAGTGAACGATATTGACGGCGTGAAGATTGACTTCCCTGACAAGTGGGTTCACCTCCGCAAGAGTAATACCGAGCCGATTATCCGTGTATACTCTGAAGCTTCAACCATGGAAGCAGCCGATGAAATCGGTCAGAAGATTATGGATGTTGTTTATAGCTTGGCTAAGTAAGATAAAAGAAAAGGCGGTGCAGATGCATCGCCTTTTTTATTCTACCCATAGTAAATCGCTCATGATTCCGTCCGAGATAAAGATTCCTGCTTGGGTCAATTTCAAGTTGTCTTCCTTCTTTTCCAATAAACCTTGTTCCAGGTAGGCTTTTGCCATACGTAAGCAATAGCGATACAATTCTTCTCCGTATTCCGTGTGGAGGCGGGAGAGGGACATTCCCCAACAAGTACGGATGCTGGTTATGACAAAATCATTGTATCGGGTGTACAAATCCAGTTCTTCGATTTCGTAATCAGGATTTCCGTGGGTAATCCCATGGATGTATGCTTCCAGTGAAGCTACATTCCATTGGCGGGATGTTCCATCGTAAGAATGGGCGGATGGACCACATCCTGAATATTTCTTACCTGTCCAGTAACTGGAGTTGTGTCGGGAGTGTAGTCCCGGCAGACAGAAATTGGAGATTTCGTAATGTTGATAGCCTGCTTGAGTCAATGTCTCTATCAATGTCTTGAATAGGCTTACACTCAAATCTTCGTCTGCTTCTTCTACCTGATGCTCTTCTTTAAGCTTCCAGAGAACAGTTCCTTCTTCGTATATCAGATGGTATGCCGAGATGTGTTCGGGGTGTAAAGCGATAGCCTGACGTAGGTCTTCTTTCCATGTTTCTAGTGTCTCCCCCGGAAGACCATACATCAAGTCGATGCTGATGTTCTGGAAACCTGCTTCACGACACCGGTGAAAAGCTTCTTTAGCTTGTTGGGCTGTATGTCGGCGATGGAGCAATCGTAGAGTTTCCTCTCGGAATGTTTGGATTCCCATACTGATACGATTGATTGGTAGTTGGCGGAGTATAGATACATATTCCGGAGTCAAGTCGTCAGGGTTGGCTTCAAGAGTAATTTCAGCATCTTCCTTTACCTTATATATATTATATATAGTCGCAAAGATCGATTCCAATTCTTCTTGTGAGAGTTGAGAAGGAGTTCCTCCTCCTAAATAAATGGTTTCTATATCCTCTCCTTGGAGATAATCTTTACGGATTCTCAACTCTTCACAAAGCGCACGAACATATGTCGGCTTCTGCTCACTTTGGGTGGTGGAAAAGAAGTCGCAATAAATGCATCTGCGCTTGCAGAAGGGGATGTGGATATAGAGGCCAGCCATTATTCTTGTTTTATGTTGCGAAAGTCGAGAATCGTTTTTACGATTTCGTCGGTAGAGTCTGTAAGGGTCATCAACAAGTTCTTGTATTTCTCCTTTTTAATCAGGTGTTCCATTAACAGATAGACGGGCATTTCTTCCGTCCAATATTGTTTGTTCATGAATATCATCGGACTGGCATAACCAAAGCTGAGATAATGGTTCTGTACGGCTTCCTGGAAAATCTCTTGCATGGTTCCAGCACTACCCGGTGAGTAAATGATACCTCCTTTGGCTATGGTCAAGATACTGTCTTCACGTATGCTGTTGTCGAAATACTTGGCTATATGGGTGGCGAAAGGAGTGGCTGGTTCATGTCCATATAGCCATGTGGGTACTCCTAAGCTGACATATTGTTCTTGCGGGTATTTTTTCATTACTTGAAGAGCTGTATCTAACCAGCGTTTGTCTTTGAATGAGGGTGCTTCTTTCAAGAGTTCGAGTGCATCGGCTGTTTCAGCTTCTGTACGACCTGCCATATAAGCTCCGAGGTGAGTTGCTTCCATAGCTCCCGGTCCACCGCCACTTATCATAAGGCATCCATTTTCTGCCAAGGTCTTGCTTACCATGACTACTTGCCGATAGGCTTCTTCGGTACGCAGTAAGCCGTGTCCCCCCATAATGCCTACTACTTGACGTTCATCGAAATGGGCTAGAAAGTCATTCATGGCATTCGTCATGGAGTGGTCATGTAAAGTACGGGCAAGTGTTTCCTTGATGTCTGTGGTTGCCTTACCCATTTTTAGGTAGTGATTATAGACCTGTTGGTCGTAGCAATCCTTAAAGGAACCGGCTTTGTCCATTTGGTACCCTTTGTATAAATCTTCAGCCGAGTATAAATGTTCTCGAAAAATGTCGAACGGCATGCGGAAGGAAGGTTGGGCTATGATTTCCTTCAAGGCTTCAATCGCTTCGGGTTGTAGACGTTGCACCTTTATGATAGGTTTCTTTTTTGCGGTTTTCTTGCCCATGGCTGCTTTGCGAGCCAGGTAATTTTCATATTGATTCTCCAGATAATTGTCTGCCATAAGATTTGATGTATTGATTTGCGAAGATACGAAATAATTAGGAATCGTCCATGTCTGTATCAGCTTTCGGTGGTCTGCTAAAAAACATAGTTTAGAAACACGTGGGGTAGAATTGGATAATTAAACAATATTTCCTAATTTGCGCTCCGTTTTTGAGAGAGGATGAAAAACACTCTTTTTGTATAATATTAAACCTTAGATATCATGAAAGTATATCAAACTAACGAAATTAAGAACATTGCGCTCCTTGGTAACGATGGAGCAGGTAAGACCACCCTCACTGAAGCGTTGCTTTTCGAGAGTGGTATCATCAAACGTCGTGGTAGAATTACAGCCAAAAATACAGTAAGTGACTACTTCCCGGTAGAACAAGAATATGGTTATTCAGTATTCTCTACCGTTTATCATGTAGAATGGAACAACAAGAAGTTGAATATCATTGACTGCCCGGGTAGTGACGACTTTGTAGGTGCAGCGATGACTGCATTGAACGTGACAGATACTGCAATTCTTTTGTTGAATGGTCAGTATGGTCCTGAAGTAGGTACACAGAACCACTTCCGTTACACTGAAAAGTTGGGTAAGCCGGTTATCTTCTTGGTGAACCAACTCGACCATGAAAAGTGTGACTATGATAATGTATTGGAACAATTGCAGTCTATTTATGGCTCAAAGGTAGTTCCTGTACAGTATCCGCTCGAAACAGGTCCTAACTTCCATGAAATCATCGACGTATTGTTGATGAAGAAGTATTCTTGGGGTCCTGAAGGTGGCGCTCCAACTATCGAAGAAGTCCCTGCTTCGGAAATGGACAAGGCAATGGAAATGCACAAGGCATTGGTGGAAGCTGCTGCTGAACACGATGAAACTTTGATGGAAAAGTTCTTCGAAACAGAATCGTTGACTGAAGACGAAATGCGTGAAGGTATCCGCAAGGGCTTGGCTGCTCGTGGTATGTTCCCTGTATTCTGCGTTTGTGCAGGTAAGGATATGGGTGTTCGCCGTTTGATGGAATTCTTGGGTAACGTAGTTCCGTTTGTTGACGAAATGCCTCCAGTACACAATACTCGTGGCGAAGTGGTGAAGCCAAATGCTGATGGTCCTACTTCTTTGTTCTTCTTCAAGACAGCTGTTGAACCACACATCGGTGGTGTTCAGTACTTCAAGGTAATGAGCGGTAAGGTACACGAAGGTGATGACTTGACCAATGCAGACCGTGGTTCTAAGGAACGTATGGCTCAGTTGTTCGTTTGTGCAGGTGCCAACCGTATTCCGGTAGAAGAGCTCCGTGCAGGTGATATTGGCTGTACAGTGAAATTGAAAGACGTTAAGACTGGTAATACATTGAACGGTAAGGATAGTGAAAACCGTTTCAACTTCATCAAGTATCCTAATCCGAAGTATTCTCGCGCTATCAAGCCGGTGAACGAAGCTGACGTTGAAAAGATGATGTCTATCTTGAACCGTATGCGTGAAGAAGATCCAACATGGGTTGTTGAACAAT
>SUXY01000061.1 GCA_015060705.1 Bacteroides sp.
TTCAGGACAGGCAAGAACCTGACTTACTGGGCTGTCTATGACAAACGGACAAAAGAAACGAAAGCTGTCAGCTATCTGAAAAATGATATGGACGGTTGCGTGGACTTTTCACCTTCTGAAGCTATTATCGGTATTAACGATGGTGTGCTAATGACAGCCGTTTGGCCTTATGCTGTGTATAGTTATGTACAACGCAAGAAAGAAAAAGGCGAGTCGGTAGACCCTCGACTGGAAGAATTGTTGGTGGACTATGATGAAGAGGATAATCCGATTTTAGTTTTGGCTTATCTAAAGAAATGAAAACAATGAAAAAGACTCTATTTTATATGACAATGATGCTGGCATTCAGTGCCTGCTCTACCGGTACCAAGGAAGTGAAGGAAGAAAAGAATGTCATTCACTTGGCGGAAGCCATTGAAAATCCTGTCAAGATGAATTTGTCCGAAATAATGGATAGTGTAGCATTTATCCCTATAAGCAGCAAAGAAAATTTTATCAGAGATCCCAAATTAATATTTTATTCCAAGCCTTATCTGATGGTTTTTCCCGGATGCATTTATAATATGAATGGAGAATTTATAGGAAACATCGGTGCTGTAGGGCAAGGGCCTGGTGAAGAATGTGGTAATTGGTTATATACTGTTTATTATGATGAAAGTAAGGAACTATTTTATACAAAGGGGGACAAAATTATCCAGTTTGATAAAAATCGAAAATTTACTGGGAAAGAAATTCGTATCGCTTATCGTAATAAAGTTGGTGATCCTTTGCCTCAAGGGTTAAATAGTCCATATCATATTTTACGTTCTGGAAAATACAATGTGTTGATTAACTATCCCGATTCGGCTTATTGGATGGATGAGAATTTGCAAATAGTGAAACGTCAACGTCTTATTCCTGAAAATTTATTTTTGAGCTCACATGGAGGTGGTTTTATAGTAGAATATAACTATTTTACTAACAATGATACTACGTTTTTATTTAACTGTTTCACTGATGAACTTTGTTCTGTTACGGAAGATGGTATTATCGGGAAGTGGAAATTGGATTTGGGAGAAGACAAAGCAGATAGCCGTTGTTTCTTGAATAATCTGCAAGAACTTTATTGGAATGAACAGGTTAGGATTCTCCGTACTGCTGAGGGAAATGTACAGACCATGAAGATTATGGCGGACAATAGTCAGATGGCAAAACTCATAGATGGTAAAAAATGGATAGGAAAAGTATGGGAAACAGACCGATATGTAATGCTGAATTGGACAGAATTAATTGCATTCAAGGGATGGCGTTCGGGCAAAAATACCACTCATTGGGCTTACTATGATAAACGAACCGGAGAAACCAAATCAATCAAACGTCTAATCAATGATATGGACGGCTTTGTAGATTTTACAAAATTCGAATCCATTATCGGTATTAATGATGGTGTGTTGATGACTGCTGTTTGGCCATTCGAAATGTACAGCTATGTACAACGCAAGAAAGAAAAAGGCGAGTCTGTAGACCCTCGACTGGAAGAATTGTTGGTGGACTATGATGAGGAAGATAATCCTATTCTCGTCCTTGCTTACTTGAAGAAATAAATGGATGAAAACGATATATGCATATTGGGTAGCCTTGACAATAGCACTGGTTGCCTGTACGGAAAATGAGAAAAACCAACTGAGTGACTTGCCCATAGTGGCACATCAGGTAGAAGTGGATGGACAGGGAATGACCGTCTGTGAACTCGGCTTGTTGAAGGACACGATTGACCTGCCACTGAGCTATTGGGTGGAAGACTTCGAGACCGTGAAGCTGGACGGGAAGGATGAAGCCTTGGTAGGACATGGACCGGTATATGTGTCCGATAATTACATTCTGGTAAGAGAGTCCAACAATGTGCCTTGTAAGCTCTTCAGACGTGACGGCTCGTTCGTGGGTAAAGTAGGAAGTCTCGGTCAGGGACCTGGTGAATACACCGATGTGTACGATATGCAGATAGACGAGCAGGCAGAGCACATCTATCTATTGCCATTCCGCTCCAAGGCTATCTACGTTTATGACTTGAAAGGCAACTATCAGAAGGATATCCCATTGAACAAGAAGTACGAGAAAATGATGGTTCCGAAAGGTCTGTTCAAGGTAGATGCCGCAAAGAATCGGGTGGCGGTGATGACTCTTCCGTTTGATTATCTGCCGTTAGTGGCATGGGTTCAGGATATGGAGGGAAACTTTCTCCACGAAGTACCGATGAATCATCTGAAGATAAGACCTGCGTTCAGTAACGAGATGCTTTCCAGCAAATGCTTTGCTGATGCTTTGGATGTTTCTCTCTATACGCTCAAGGAGGTAAGGAAGGATACATTGTATCACCTGGACATGAATGACGGAAAGCTGTATCCGAAGTTTACGCTTGACTTTGGAGGACGGGATATCACCAGACACAACTATTTCGATTTCTCGACTCATTATGTCGGTTCTTTGGCTGCTATAGAACAAGTCAGCGAAAATAGTTTTATGGTCAATGCGACTTGTGCCTATCTGGTGGAAAAGGAGTCGGGGAAAGGAGCCTTCTTCCGGACGACCAACGATTTCCTGGACAATGAACCAATCAATATCATCTCGAAAAGATGTAGCAACGGGTATTATACCTTGAACATCGAACCGGCGGCTTTGATAGAGAAACTTGAAAAAGGTTTAAAGAGCCATCCGGATGAGGCAAGACGGAAGAAGATGGAAGCATTGATGAAAACCATTGACGAGGATGACAACAACTACATCTTCATCGGCAAGTTGAAGAAACAGTTTGGCAATACGGTTGAAAAGTAGTATGTTTGTACCCGTATGAAAAAACTGTTGTATCTGTTCCTGACGTGTTTGCTTCTGGCGGGATGCCGAGACAACCGGTACTATCTCGACAAGGTGGAAGCCTTGTGGAGTGTGGATTATGACAGTGTGATGGATTGCTTGCAGAAAGTGGATTCGGCATCGATGACCTCGGACGAATGGCTTGACTATCACTACTTTCGCATGAGGGCGTCGTTTGGCTATCTGATGTCGATGGAGAAGAATCAGGTGGATTCCATCATTCGTGTATTCAAGGAACACTACCCCATGGGGCATGAGCGGGCTTTCGATAGTCGGTTGTTGGAAGTAGTGTATACCTACAACCGTTTGAATGAGTTCCGGAAGGTGGATTCCTTGTTGGACATCTTGGGGTCTTATGCCTTGTTGCCTAAAGATTCTTCCCGATGGTACAGCTATAAGTATCAGACCAAATGGCGACTGGATGAGAAGGATTCGTCCCTTCATTACATCCAGGAAGCCATCCGGCTGGGTTTGTGGAAAGGCAGCTTTGCCCACGAACGGCAAGCTTATGTCTATCGGATGATGAGTCAACCGGATTCCGCCATCGCTTCTTATCTGAAAGCAATGGAACAGGACACCACCCAACAGCTGTTTACATTGGACAGACAAGTAATGGATTTGTTGCTCGAACTGAAGGATGTACGTAAGGCGTTGGAATACCTGGAAGAAACTCGCAAACGGATGAGACGTTCGGATATACCTTATTATAATCTGTGCAAAGGTGATTTCTGGTTGAAGATGCACCAACCCGACTCAGCAATGAAGTACTACCAGATAGCTACGGAAACGGGGGACGGTTTCATGGCTTCGCAAGCCTATGAGCGGATGGGATGGATAGCCGAAGACCGCCAGTCCGATGAAGGAGCCTTCCGGATGTATCACAATGCCCAACGGGTGTGGAACGATACCTATTTCGCTTTGAACAACAAGAAAGATACGCACGACTTCGAGGCCTTGAAGATACAGAACCAACTGAATGAACTGAAAGTGGAACGACAAAGACATGTCATCCTGATATTGGGAATGGCATTGTTGCTCATGACCTTGGTGGGCGGATTGGTCTTTTACCTTTTCCATCGTAAACGAATCTATGAGCGAAACCGGTTGATGCAGGAGAATGTCATGCTGAAGCAGCAGGAGGAATTGAGTTCTCTCCGTGAGAAGCAAGCCTTGACTAGGGAAAAGGCCGGTCGGATACGCGAAGAACTCTTCAAGCGGATACGGGTATACGAGAAACTCTCAGATGCGGAGGATGAAAAACACATTCAGCTTTCGGACGCGGATTGGAAAGAACTTCAGCAGATGCTGGATAGCGGATACGATGGCTTTACCGAAAAGTTGCGTTCGGCTTTCCCGTCACTTTCCGAGAAGGACATCAACTTCTGTTGCTTGGTAAAAATCAACATGAGCATTCAGAATTTGACGGACATTTATTGCATCGGCAAGAATTCGGTGAGCCGAAAGAAGCTTCGCCTGAAAGAGAAAATGGGCATCGGTGAAGGTGACACGCTGGATGCTTTCTTGGACCGGATGGAATGAACATTGCAATAATTAACACGACAAATACAACTATTAAGAAGTGATTTCCTATTTTTGTAAAATCACCAAATACACTTGAAAGATGAAGAGCCGGATTCTTTTATTAGCAATATCGATGATGTTTGCCGTGGCCTTGCAAGCACAAACTTATGACCAACTATGGAAACGTGTACAACAAATGGAACAGAAAGACTTACCTAAAAGCGTGATTGCCGAAGCGCAAGCTATCTATCAAAAAGCAAAGGCCGAACAGAATGTGCCTCAGATGATGAAGGCATACCTCACCATGATGGTTTATCGGAAAAGCATTTCGCCCGATAGCCTGGCGGTGGATGTGAAGGGACTGGAAGAATGGGCAGCTTCTCCACAAACCGAGGTGCAGGACAGGGCAGTGCTTTACTCCATCCTTGGTGGGGAAGTGAACGATTTCGACATGAGCAATGAATATCTGCGCCTTTCGTTGAAGGATAGCCTGAAGCTGGTGGACTATCCGGCAGAAAAGCTTGTCCCGATGGTGAAAACAGGAGAGACGAGCCGTCTTTATTTCGGCAACAATCTCTATGACTTGTTGGCCCGTCGGGCGATTGGCTTGTGGAATAGAATCGTGTATATACCTCTTATGGGAACTGCACGAGAATCCATTCAGCAGACTTACCAATCGTTGTTACATATATATAAAGTAAGGAACATGCGTTCAGCATGGCTCTTGACAGCTCTCGATGCTTATCCGCAAGTCGATGAATCCCAACTTCGGGCATGGATGGTGGAGTATGCCGACATCGATGTATGTGCGGAAGTGTATCTGCGGTTGGCGGAAAGAATGCAACAGGAGGATGAACCTGCCAAGCGGTTGGCTTTGCTTCGGGAAGGCATCAAGCGCTATCCTAATTACAATCGTATCAATGCGTTAAAGACTGAAGAAAAGGAAATCCTTGCTCCTCGGTTAGGCTTCTGGACGCAGTATGCTTATCCGGGAGAGCCGATAGAACTGAAGACGGAACATTGCAATCTTCAAGGATTTACCATGAAGCTTTATCAATTGTCGCTTTCGGCAGAATCGGATGCATTGGCGAAGGTGGGTCCGAAGACGGTAACGAAGTATGGGAAACTGGTAGGAGAGGAGCATTTTGCTCTCTCGCCAACTCCTGATTATCGCTTGCGGAGGGATACCCTAAAGATGAAACCTTTGGAGGTGGGTATCTACTATGCGGTGGCTGTTCCTGACGGACACCGGAATGAGCTTCGGGGCTCTTTGGTGTATGTATCGTCCTTGCAGGTGTTGCATCGTGCTTTGCCAGGCAACCATCAAGAAATGGTGGTGCTGGACAAGCAAATCGGTCATCCGGTACCTGATGCACAGGTAAATGTGTATGAAGCAACGAATAAGGGATATGCATTAAAGGAAACTCATCGGGCCAATGCCGAAGGTGTGGTGATGCTTCCGAAGGACGATGATTATCGGATTTGCTACCAAGCAAGGACTTCGAAGGATACTGCCATGCCGTTGGAATCCACTTGGTTGGGAAGAAATGACTATAAGCCGGTGGATAAGACACTGGAGTATGTGAATCTCTTTACCGACCGTGCGCTTTACCGTCCCGGTCAGACGTTGCATTATTCGGGAATCGTTTATACCCAGCGCAAGGATGTGACAGAGGTCAAGGCAGGAGGCACTTATGTCGTGAAGCTGATGGATACCGACCGTCGGGAGGTGGCGAAGCAAGAGGTGAAGACCGATGAATTCGGTACTTTCCAAGGTACGTTTGAACTGCCGAAGTCGGGAAAGATGGGTGTTTACCGCTTGCAGACGGACAAGGGAGGCACTAGTTTCCGGGTGGAAGAATACAAGCGACCGACATTCGATGTGAAGTTCGACGAAGTAAAGACCGCCTATCGGGCAGGGGATTCCATTCGGGTGACGGGAGTGGCACGGACATTTGCCGGTGCACCGGTGCAAGGAGCCAAGGTCAGCTATCGGGTGGTGCGTTACGAAAGTAGTTTCTGGCGGATGCGAGGCATGGCGACTCATCAAGTGACTGGAGAAACTACCACCGATGCCGAAGGCCGTTTCGAAGTGCCTGTTCAGTTCTTGCCGGTATCGGACGGAGAAAAGTATTGGTTCTATACTTACGAAGTGTCGGCAGATGTGACTAATGTGTCGGGAGAAACACAAGTAGGTTCTTTGAGCTTACCGCTAGGAAGCTCGTCATTGAGGCTTTTTATCCCGGATTGGGAAGGAAGTACGCTCATCAAGGAGCAACCGAAGGAGCTGACTTTCCAAGTGGTCAATTTGATGAACAATCCGATAGAGATGGAAGTGGATTATCAAGTCATGTCGCAAGGCAAGCAGATGTTGCAAGGAAAGGCGGCATCGAATAAGGAGTTTGTGCCCGAAGCTATTTATGCCTTGTCTTCGGGAAGTTATGAACTGAAGGCGATAGTAACGGATGAATCGGGTAAGAAGAACGAGCAGACGGTGAAGTTTGTCCTTCTTTCGCTGAATGATAAGCGTTTGCCGGATGGAGTGGATAATTGGTGCTATCGGTCGAGCGATGAATTTGATGCTGACGGTACAGCAACCATCTATTTCGGCAGCAAGGAAAAGGATGTCTACTTGTTCTACGATGAGATGTGGGGCAATAATGAAATGGAACGGAAACGGATAATGTTCTCCGATTCTATCCTGATTTTCCGATATAACTATCAAGAAGCCTACGGAGATGGCTTACGATGCAGTTTTGCCTATTTGAAGAATGGCGAGCTGTATGTGAAGAACTTGTATATCAAGAAGCCGAAACCGGACAAGGTTTTGCAATTGAAATGGAAGACTTTCCGCGATAAATTACAACCTGGACAGCGAGAAGCATGGACATTGAGCGTTTTACGTCCGGATGGAAAACCGGCAGATGCCCAATTGATGGCGACCATGTACGATGCTTCTTTGGATCAATTGGCTTCGCATGCTTGGCGATTCGGGCTGAACTTTACACGGAGTTTCCCGAATGTGGCATGGAGATATGAGCGCGACCGACAAGTTTTGTGGAACTTCTCTTTCTCTTGGAAACGCTTGAAGTATCCTTCGTTGGAATATAGCCGTTTGATGATTCCTTCCAGTTATGCACGCGTAGAAGGTATTGTCTTTGAAGAAGAAATCGTGGCTACGGGACGTCCGGTAATGATGAAAGCATCGGCCAATCGGGCTATGGTTACTCATGATGCGGCGATGGAAGAATCCGTTCAAGAAGACTTGGTGTTGGAAGATACCGATAACGTTCAGCTTCGTTCCAACTTTGCAGAGACCGCTTTCTTCTACCCACAACTTCGTACGGATGCTCAAGGAGAGGTGAATATTGAATTCACGCTTCCCGAAAGCCTGACTGAATGGAAGTTCATGGGCTTGGCACATACACGGGAGATGGATTACGGAAGTATCGTGGCTAAGGCGGTGGCGAGCAAGGAGTTCATGCTTCAACCGAATCTTCCTCGGTTTGTACGAGTGGGGGATGAAGTGAATGTGGCGGCTTCGTTGGTGAATCTTTCCAATCAAAAGATTCAAGGAACGGTGCGGATGGAGTTGTTTGTGCCTGAAACCGAAAAGGTGGTACTGGTGCAGAAGCGTCCGTTTGAAGTGAAGGCTTCGGAAACGTCCCAAGTATCTTTCGGCTTTAAAGTGTCTGATAAGTATGAAGGCTTGGCGCTGCGGATGGTGGCAGATGGAGGCTCGTTCAGCGATGGCGAACAACGCTATTTGCCGGTGCTGAGCAACAAACAGAAGTTGACGGAAAGTGTCTTGCTCAATGTCAATGGAAAGGGCACCTATACCTTCTCGTTGGAGAGCTTGTTCAATCATCATAGCAAGACGGTAAGCCGTCCGAAGATGACGGTAGAGTTTACGGGCAATCCTTTGTGGTATGCTATCCAGGCCTTGAAAGTGATGGAGAATCCGGAAAGCGACAATGCCTTATCATGGGCAACGGCCTTCTATGCCAATTCGTTGCAGGCTCATTTGGCGAAGACTGAACCTCGCTTGGCTGATTCCTTGAAGGTAGATGGCGTTGGAGGTAGAATCGAAGAAGCCATCCTAAAACTGAAGGATTTGCAAGGCAAGGACGGTGCATGGAGCTGGTTCAAGGGTATGCCGGGAAGTCTGTACATGACCACGCAAATCACCGAACTCATGGCACGTCTACAATGCATGACGGGAGGCTTGATGGAGGTTGAGGCCAATTGGATGTATCGGGATGCCTGGAAGTTCTTAAGTGCGGAAGTGTCGAAGGAAGTACAACGGATGAAGGAATTGGAAAAGCAAGGCATGAAGAACTTGTTGCCTTCCGAACAAACCATTCAGTACCTCTATATCGGTGCATTGGACAAGAATTTGACAATCCGTTCGGACATCAAGAAGTATTTGTTGGCTCACTTGGAGGAAAGCACCCGTGCATTGACCATCTATGGCAAGGCAGTCGTAGCCATCATCATGCAGCAAGCCGACAAGGTGGCTGAGGCCGATGAATTCCTGCAATCATTGATGGAATATTCGGTAATGAACGAAGAAATGGGACGATACTTTGATACTCCGAAAGCGGAATATTCATGGTTCAGCTATAAGATACCGACTCAGGTGATGGCCATTGAGGCCCTTCATCGGATGAATAAGGATATCAATTCAGTTGAAGAGATGAAGCAATGGCTCTTGAAGCAAAAGCAGGCGCAGGCTTGGGAAACGCCTATCGCTACATCGGATGCCGTTTATGCGCTCTTGACCACCGGAAAGGATTGGTTGCAACATACGGGAGTGGCTGAAATCAAGATCGGCGATGAAATCATCCGTACACCGGACGATGCGTTGGGATATGTCGAAAAGGAAGTCTCCGGCAAGGTGATGGATATTCGTCAGGTGTCTGTGGAAAAGGCTTCGGAAGGCATCGGTTGGGGAGCCGTTTATGCCGAATTTGAGGAGGATTTGGACAAGGTCGCTGCACAGGGCAATGCTTTGAAGGTGAGTCGTACATTGTACAAGGACGGACGATCTTTGCCGGAAGGTGCCGAGCTTCAAGTAGGTGATAAAATTACCGTTCGCTTGACGGTCACTGCTGATAGGGATATGGATTTCGTGCAGGTGAAGGATGAACGTGCGGCTTGCATGGAGCCGGTGGATGCCCTTTCGGGTTATCGTTGGAATAGAAACATGGGCTATTATCAGGAAACGAAGGATGCATCGACTTCCTTCTACATGGATATGTTGCGAAAAGGTACTCATGTCCTGGAGTATGAGGTGTATATCACTTCTTCGGGCCGATATAGCCAAGGCATTGCAACGGCTCAGTCGGTGTATGCTCCAGAATTTGTAGGGCATGGAGTTGGTGGTAGTTTGATGGTGAAGTGAATTTTCCTCCCCTGCCCCCTTCACAAGGGGGAGACAAACTTTTGTGTCAACAAGTATATTGTTCCCAAAATAAATATGTATATTTGTTCCCTCTAAATAGAAAGAATGATGAAACAAATTATATTGACTATATTTCTTTGGACTGTCTTTTGTCTGGCAGGCATGGCGCAGGCCAAAGCGACTTTTGACAAGAAGGTGCACGAGTTTGGTGTGGTGCTTTGGAAGCACCCGGCTACAGCCACGTTTACTATCAAGAACGATGGCAATAAACCGTTGGTTATCTCCAATGTAACTACCTCTTGCGGTTGTACGGATGCAGAATGGACCAAGACACCAATTGCTCCAGGTGCCACCGGTAAGATTACTTCTACCTTCGATGCCAAGGCTTTGGGTCGTTTCCAGAAGAGTATCGGTGTATATTGCAATGCATCCGATCGACCGATTTATCTCACCCTTCGTGGAGAGGTGAGTGCCGATCCTAAAAACTATACATTAACTCATCCGGTGGAAATCGGAGCCATTCGCCTGAACAAGGATGCCATTGAGTTTGATGATGCCCATAAGGGCGATAAGCCGACGATGGAATTGTTGGTTGCCAATACTTCCAACGAGGTTTATACACCGGTTTTGATGCACTTGCCTCCTTACTTGGAAGCGGTTGCGGTTCCGGAAAGAATTGGTAAGAAGGGTACCGGTAAAATCAAGGTGACATTGGATACCGACAAGTTGCCGAAGTTCGGATTGACAACGGCAACCGTTTACTTGTCTCGATTCTTGGGTGATAAGGTAGGAGAGGACAATGCGATTCCGGTATCGGCAGTCTTGTTGCCGGATTTCAGTAACCTGACTCAACAACAACGCTTGAACCCGCCTGCCATCGAATTGTCTGCCTTGGAAATCACTATGCCGTCGTTGGGTGTGAACGAAAAGAAATCGCAGAACATTATCGTGAAGAATGTGGGCAAGGGTGATTTGGAAATTACCGATTTACAGGTGTTCAATTCGGCTTTGGGCGTACAGTTGAAGAAGCGTGTGTTGAAACCGGGTGCAAGTACCAAAATGAAGATTACGGCATACGGAAAATACTTGAAGAAAGTGAAAGGTACTCCTCGTGTCCTGATGATTACCAATGATCCGAATTGTCCGAAAATCATCGTGAAAGTGAATGTAACCGCAAAATAATCAGATACTATGATGGAACATCCTGAAAACAGTGAAGAATACAAAGGCTTGACCGTAAATGCGGGCATCGAACAGCCTTCGATTGTGAATCCTTATCTGAAGCTTCGCAAGAAACCGCGTCGGAAGGAATATTCGGTGGCGGAGTTTGTGGAAGGTATTGTGAAAGGAAACGTAACGGTATTGAGTCAGGCGGTGACCATGGTGGAAAGTTTGAAGCCCGAACATCAGGCCATTGCGCAGGAGGTTATCGAGAAATGCTTGCCATACTCCGGCAATTCGATGCGTATCGGTATCAGTGGGGTACCGGGTGCCGGTAAAAGTACTTCGATTGATGTCTTCGGTTTACATGTACTGGAAAAAGGAGGTAAGTTGGCGGTTTTGGCCATTGACCCGAGCAGCGAACGTACCAAGGGTAGTATTTTGGGAGACAAGACCCGTATGGAGAAACTCTCTGTGCATCCGAAAGCATTCATTCGTCCTAGTCCTTCGGCAGGTTCTTTGGGTGGGGTAGCCCGCAAGACCCGTGAAACCATTATTCTTTGCGAGGCAGCCGGATTTGATAAGATATTTGTCGAAACAGTGGGGGTTGGTCAAAGCGAAACGGCTGTACATTCCATGGTCGACTTCTTCTTGTTGATTCAATTGGCGGGTACCGGTGATGAATTGCAAGGCATCAAGCGTGGCATCATGGAAATGGCAGACGGTATTGTCATCAATAAGGCGGATGGAAATAATATCGAGAAAGCCAAGTTGGCGGCTAGCCACTTCCGCAATGCACTTCATCTGTTTCCGACACCGGATTCCGGTTGGACACCGAAGGTGTTTACTTATTCCGGCTTCTATGGCTTGGGTATCAAGGAGATCTGGGATATGATTGATGAGTATTTTGTGTTCGTGAAGAAAAATGGTTATTTTGACTATCGTCGGAATGAACAAGCCAAGTATTGGATGTACGAAACCATCAACGAGCAATTGCGGGATAGCTTCTACAATAACCCGACCATTGAAACCATGTTGGCGGCCAAGGAACAGGCGGTACTGAATGGTAGCCAGACTTCATTTGTCGCTGCCAAGCATTTGCTGGATACTTATTATCGATTGTTAAAATAAAAGAAAAGAGAGCTAATAGCTCTCTTTTCTTTTATTTTAAATACTCAATTCATGTAATACATTCACCAATTCCTTATCGATAGGCTTATCGTTCTTGATAGCCTTGGCGAATGGTACATAGACAATCTTGTCGTTTTCAATACCGATCATCACATTGCGCTGACCTTCGAGTAATGCCTGGATACTGGCTACACCCATACGGCTGGCAATGATACGGTCGTGGGCAGTCGGACGGCCACCACGTTGCAAGTGTCCGAGGATAGTCACACGTACATCGTATTGTGGATATTCATTCTTCACACGTTCTGCATAATGCATCGCACCACCGGTGAGTTCACTTTCAGCTACCAATACAATACTACTGCTCTTCGACTTGCGGAAACCGTGTTCGATGAATTGTTCCAATTGGTCCACTTCGGTGCTGAACTCCGGAATGATAGCAGCTTCGGCACCAGCCGCAATAGCACCGTTCAAAGCCAAGAAACCGGCATCACGACCCATCACTTCCACAAAGAACAGACGTTCGTGTGAAGTGGCTGTATCACGGATTTTGTCCACTGCATCGAGAATGGTATTCAAGGCTGTATCATAGCCGATGGTAGTATCGGTACCATACAAGTCATTGTCGATAGTACCTGGCAAACCGATACATGGAATATCGAACTCTTGGGCAAGGATACGGGCGCCGGTCAACGAACCGTCACCTCCAATCACTACCAATGCATCGATGCCGTGCTTCTTCATATTTTCATAAGCTTGTGCACGTCCTTCGGCGGTCCTAAATTCCTGACAACGGGCTGTCTTCAAGATGGTACCACCCATTTGGATGATATTACTTACATTTTGGCTCTTGAATTCGATGATTTCGTCTGTAACCAAACCTTTGTAGCCTCGGTAGATACCGAATACTTTCAAACCATTACAAATGGCCGAGCGGGTTACCGCACGGATGGCTGCATTCATACCGGGAGCGTCGCCTCCGGATGTCAAAATACCGATTGAATTAATTTTTGCCATAAGCTTTTATTTTTTAAGTTCTTAAATGTTCATATTACAAGGTGAAGAAAGAATCACCTTCTTACATTCTTCCATCAACCATTTCGGGGTAGAGGTAGCTCCACAGATGCCGATAGATTGTACGTCTTGCAACAACGCTTTGTCTATTTCTTCCGGTTGGTCGATGAGATGAGTATTCGGGTTCACCTTCTTACATTCATGATAGAGGATTTTCCCGTTGGAACTCTTTCGCCCGCACACGAAGAAAATCAAGTCGTGGTTGGCAGCAAAGCTGCGGATGTTCGGCATGCGGTTGGCTACCTGACGGCAGATAGTATCGTGGTATTCAAAAGTGGCTTCCGGAGAAATGTGCTCCTGAATGTATGCCACGATTTGGCGGAATTCGTCTACCGACTTGGTCGTTTGGGAGTAGAGGTGGATGTCTTTGCTGAAGTCCAACCGGTCTACTTCCGATAATCCCTCAATGACGATAGCTTTGCCATTGGTTTGTCCAACCAAGCCCAATACCTCTGCATGTCCGTTCTTACCATAAATCACGATTTGCTTGTTGTCCGGACTATTATCGTATTCCTGCTTGATGCGTTTCTGCAAACGGAGTACCACCGGACAAGTCGCATCGATGATTTCGATTTGGTTCTTTCGGGCTAACTCATAGGTGGCAGGAGGTTCGCCATGTGCTCTTAGCAATACCTTTGCATGGTGTAGTTGGGCAAACTCCTCGTGGTTGATGGTGATGAGGCCCATCTTCTTCAGGCGTTCACATTCTTGACCATTGTGCACGATGTCTCCCAGGCAATAAAGCGTGTTGCCTTTTGCCAATTCTTCTTCTGCCTTCTGGATGGCGGTGGTTACGCCGAAGCAGAATCCTGAGCCTGAATCAATTTCAACATTTACCATTCACTGCTTTTTCAAATTCTGCAGCCAGCCATTGCTTTTGCTCTTCAATGGTCAAGTTGCTGTTGTCCAATAAAATAGCGTCTTCGGCCTGACGGAGCGGACTTACTTCGCGGTTCTGGTCGATGTAGTCGCGTTCCTTCACATTGGCGAGGATTTCCTCGTAGGAAGCTTCCTGTCCTTTTGCCTTCAATTCATCGTAACGGCGCTGGGCACGGATTTCGGCCGATGCCACTACGAAGATTTTCAGTTCAGCATCCGGGAAAACTACGGTGCCGATGTCTCGGCCGTCCATCACGATGCCTTTCGCTTTACCCATTTCCTGTTGAAGCTTAACCAATGCTTCACGTACAAAAGGAAGGGCAGCAACCGGACTTACGCGGGTCGATACTTCCATGGTGCGGATACGGTCTTCCACATTCACCCCGTTCAAGTAAGTCATCGGGCGTTGAGTTTCCGGATTCAATTGGAAAGAAATGCGGATGTTCGGCATGGCTGCTTCCAATTGGGCGGTGTCAATTCCGTCGGGAGTGAACAAACCATTGTCCAAACAATAGAGGGTTACGGCGCGATACATCGCACCACTATCTATATAAATGTATCCCACTTCACGGGCCAAGTCTTTTGCCATGGTACTCTTTCCGCAAGAAGAGTAACCGTCGATAGCAATCGTTATCTTTTTCATCTTTATAAAATAGGTATCTGATTATTTTTTTTTCAAAGATAGCGAAAAGTATGCGTCTTTCGATGCATTCCAAAGAAAATATCAAGTTTTAGCATATTTTTTAAGTCGAAATCCTTTTTATTTGAAATAAATATGCTACATTTGCCCAGAAAGTGAAAACACACTAATTTTTAAATTATATTTTATGGAAGTTAAAAAATCCCCTAAGGCAGATTTGGAGAACAAAAAGACCACCAATCTGTTAATCGGTGCGATCATGGTCTTGGCCGTTTTGTTTGTTGGGTTCGAATGGAGTGAACGTGACAAGAAGGTGACCACAGACTCAGGTATCCAAGAAGTAGTATTCGAAGAAGAAATTATTCCTATCACAGAACAGGAACAACCGAAGCAAGCTCCACCTCCACCAGAAGCTCCGAAGGTAGAAGAAGTGTTGGAAATTATGGACAACGATTCTGAAGTAGAAGAATCAACTATCCAGGCATCGGATGACACTCAAGCTGCAGTAGAAGTGAAGTATACTCCGGTTGAAGTGGAAGAAGAAGAAGTAGAAGAACAACAAATCTTCCAGGTAGTAGAAGAAATGCCTGAATTCCCAGGCGGTATGGGTGAATGTATGAAGTTCTTGGGTAAGAACATCAAGTACCCTACTATCTCTCAGGAAAATGGTGTTCAAGGTCGTGTTATCGTACAGTTCGTGGTTAACCGCGACGGTTCTATCGTAGACCCGGTTGTTGTACGTGGTGTAGACCCTTACTTGGACAAGGAAGCGCTTCGCGTGATCTCTATGATGCCGAAGTGGAAGCCAGGTAAGCAACGTGGTAAGGCTGTACGTGTTAAGTACACCGTGCCTGTAATGTTCCGCTTGCAGTAATCTAGGAAACATATTGAAAGGGAGGTTGCCCGCAAGGCAGCCTCTTTTTTTATCATAAAGAAAACAATCATGAAAACATATACCGCCTCCCAATTGCTCGATAAAATCAATGCTTATCTGGAGCAAATGCCTTACATGAGACCTCCCAAAGGTTTGTACGAACCGATTGCCTACGAATTGTCGTTGGGTGGAAAGCGTATCCGACCGGTTCTGATGCTCATGGCATATAATATCTATAAGGAAGACGTAGAACGAATTTTGCCACAAGCAGCAGGATTGGAAACCTATCATAATCATACCTTGTTGCACGATGATGTGATGGACAAGGCCGATATGCGACGCAACAAACCTACCGTACATAATGTGTGGAATGACAATACCGCCATCCTTTCCGGTGATGCCATGCTCATCTTGGCTTATCGCCTCATGGCAGAAGGTTTGTCCGATCGATTGGCGGAAGTGATGCATATCTTTACGGAAACCACCATGGAGATTTGCGAAGGTCAGCAATGGGACATGGAGTTCGAAAGCCGCATGGATGTGAAGGTAGACGAGTACATTGAAATGATTCGCTTGAAGACTTCGGTGCTCTTGGCGGCTGCTTTGAAAATAGGCGCTTGCTTGGCTGGTGCACCTGCAGAAGAAGCTCAGAAACTCTATGACTTCGGGGTGAAGATGGGTTTGGCTTTCCAGTTGCAGGACGATTGGCTCGATGTCTATGGCGACCCGAAGGTGTTCGGCAAGAACATTGGTGGGGATATCTTGTGCAATAAGAAAACCTACATGCTGATTACCGCATTGGAACAAGCTGATGAAGATCAACGGAAGGAGTTGGAACGTTGGCTCACTGCGACCGATTTTATTCCTGCCGAAAAAATCAGTGCCGTAACGGCGCTCTATAATAATATAGGTGTCGGCAAGCGATGTGAAGAAATGGTGGAAGCGTATTATTCCGATGGATTGGCGGTTTTGGAAAGTATTGCCTTGCCGGAAGAACGCAAGCAAGCATTGAAGGATTTCGCTTGTAGTTTGATGAATCGAAAAGTTTAATGATGATCGATACCCATTCTCATATATTCGAACCCGAATTCTTGGAAGACTTGCCGGAAGTCATTGCCCGGGCCAAGGAAGTAGGCGTGGAGAAAATCTTCATGCCGAACATTGACGATACCACCGTCGATGCCATGTTGGCCGTGTGCCGGCAATATCCCGACTATTGCTACCCCATGCTGGGCTTTCATCCCACCTCCGTGGATGCCGATGCCTTGCCGAAGGTAAAAACAATGAAGCAGCTGCTGGTAGAAGGACATCCTTATATCGCCATAGGCGAAGTGGGAGTGGACCTGTATTGGGACAAGACCTACCTCAAGGAGCAGCAGCAAGTGTTGGACGAACAAATCCAGTGGGCATTGGAGGAAAAACTTCCGTTGGTCATCCATTGTCGGGAAGCATTTCCCGAGTTGTTCGAGGTGTTGCGGCCTTATCGGGATACCGAGTTGACAGGCGTTTTCCATAGCTTTACCGGTACGGTAGCAGAAGCCGAGGAACTGATGAACTATTCCCGTTTCAAAGTAGGCATCAATGGCGTGGTAACGTTTAAAAAAAGTACCTTGCCCGAAGCCTTGAAAATCCTCCCCTTGGACCGTTTGGTCTTGGAAACCGATTCACCCTATTTGGCTCCGGTTCCTTTCCGGGGCAAACGGAACGAGTCTTCCTATGTAAAAAGGGTGGCGGTGAAGCTGGCCGAACTTTATGAAATGGAAATCGGAGAAGTAGAACGTCAGACAACGGAAAATGCTTTAAAAGTCTTCAAAATCTCTGAATAAGTGTTTAAAGTTTATTAATTTTGGGGGGATAGATGAAGTTTGTCCCCCTGAAAAATGGTTTGGATGAAAAAAAAAGGTACATTTGTGTCTCAAATCGCTTGCTATTCCCAAAATTCTTTGTAATTTGCACCCGATTTGAAGAGTGAACCTCAAAAGTGCCTATTGGGAGAGATGCTCGAGTGGTTGAAGAGGCACGCCTGGAAAGCGTGTAAACGCCAAAAGTGTTTCGCGGGTTCGAATCC
>SUXY01000062.1 GCA_015060705.1 Bacteroides sp.
TCGCAGATGCGATGCATCATCGGATTGTTCAGATGATATCTAAGTTCGGGATTTTCTGTATAAAAGTTTGCCATAATTACTTGCTGTTCTTCTTATAATACTTGATGAGCTTCGGAACCACTTCTTCTACCGAACCGTTGATGACATAATCAGCGATGGTGTTGATAGGAGCGTTCGGGTCGTTGTTGATAGAGATGATGATACCAGCATCCTGCATACCGGCAATGTGCTGAATCTGTCCCGAGATACCGCAAGCGATATACAGCTTCGGATGAACAGTCACACCGGTCTGACCAATCTGACGGTCGTGGTCGCAGAAGCCTGCATCGACAGCTGCACGGCTGGCACCAACTTCGGCATGAAGTTCCTTGGCCAATTCGAACAACTTGTCGAAACCTTCCTTAGAGCCCATGCCATAACCACCGGCTACCACGATAGCGGCACCCTTCAAGTTATGTTTCGCCTTTTCTACATGACGGTCGATCACCTTTACTACATAGTCTGTTTCAGGAACATACTTTGCAACGTCGTGGTTCACCACTTCGCCGGCGTAGTTTTCGTCGAGGATTTCCTTCTTCATCACACCTTCGCGAACGGTAGCCATCTGTGGACGGTGTTCCGGGTTGATGATGGTAGCCACGATGTTACCACCGAAGGCCGGACGAATCTGATACAACAAGTTTTCGTAAGTAACGCCGTTCTTCTTGTCTTCGTGAGGACCGATTTCGAGTTGGGTACAGTCGGCAGTCAAACCGCTGGTCAAAGCAGAAGAAACGCGAGGGCCGAGGTCACGGCCGATAACGGTTGCACCCATCAAGCAAATCTGCGGCTTTTCTTCCTTGAACAAGTTCACGAGGATAGAAGTGTGCGGGAGAGAAGTATAAGGGAACAAGCCCGGAGCATCGAACACATGAAGCTTGTCGACACCGAAAGGCAATACTTGTTTTTCAATTCCTGCAAGGCCTGTACCGGCAGCAATGGCTTCCAACTGGCAGCCCAACTGAGTAGCTAACTTACGGCCTTTGGTCAAAAGTTCGAGACTTACATCGGCTACGTTTGCGCCTTCAAGTTCAAGGTATACAAATACGTTATTCATAGTCTTTATCCGATAGTGTGGTTAGCCAACAGTTCAACAATCAAATCTTCTACATCCTGGTCGCTTCCTGTCAAAGTCTTGCTTTCCTTGGCCTGGAAGATGATGTTTTCAATCTTCTTCACCTTGGTAGGAGAACCCGACAAACCGCATTGCTTGGTGTCACCTTCTACATCGGCTACACTCCATTCTACGATGTTCAAGTAAGGAAGCTTGTCGTATAATTCAGCGTATGGCAATTCGGCACCTTCCTTGGTGATGGCAGCCTTTTCCTGAGCACCGAGGGCACGCTTGTACTTCATCACCAACTTCGCGTTGCGAGGACGGCAAGGAGCAGCGCTACCGTTTACGGTCAATACGATAGGCAATGGACCTTCTACGGTTTCCACACCACCGTCGATGTGACGCTTCACGGTGATACGACGAGCTTCTTCATCCACGTTCAATACTTCTTCGGTATAAGTAATTTGAGTCAAACCCAACTTTTCTGCTACCTGAGGACCTACCTGAGCGGTATCACCGTCGATAGCCTGACGACCACCGATGATGAGGTCATAATCACCAATCTTCTTGATGGCAGTAGCCAAGGCGTATGAAGTAGCCAAAGTATCTGCACCGGCAAAAGCACGGTCGGTCAACAAATATCCATTGTCAGCACCTCTATAAAGTCCTTCACGAATAATTTCGGCAGCACGTCCCGGTCCCATGGTGAGGATAGTCACTGTAGAGCCTGGATGAGCATCTTTCAGTCTGAGTGCCTGTTCAAGGGCATTCAAGTCTTCCGGATTGAAGATAGCCGGAAGCGCCGCACGGTTGATAGTACCGTCAGCGTTCATGGCGTCCTTGCCCACATTGCGAGTGTCGGGCACTTGCTTCGCCAATACTACAATCTTTAAACTCATAATTTATATATTTTGGTATTAGTTATTTCTGTTCCAATTAAATCCAAGGGACAAATTTAACGAAACTATTTGACAGACGAAAGGATAAGGGAAGAAAAATGCACAAAGCTTGAATGTTTGAGCAAAAAAAGGCTTGGTAATGTTTGATTTAGTATGGAAATATGTATATTTGTCATGCTAAAAAACAAACACTATGAAAACATTATTGATTATCCTTTTTAGTATGTTATTGACTGCTTGTAGTACTAATGGAAAAGGAGAGAATGCAACATCCAATAATCAAGAATCCACCAATGCCGAAATAGAGGGAAAGAAATTCCCCAAAGCAGCCTGTATCCTGTGGATAGACAAGAACAAGGAAAAAACGTTGCTGAACAAAGAAGTACGAAATGTCAAAGCCCGGGTGCATATTGGAGAATTGGGAAAAATCACCGTCTTGGAATATGAGAAGACTCCTCACATCATGTTGGAAGACAAAATCAGTCGATGCCTCAAGACGTATCGAGTCACACCCGAACAGATGGAGAAAGGGAATCTGAAAGAAGGGGAAAATATCGTGTTCTTGCGAGTGGTTGTGCGGGAATTGCGGCCGAGATAAAGGGCTTGTAATACATTTGTGGCACTCCAACCGATTGATAATGAATCGGTATGCCACAAGTGAAGGAGTGAAGCAAGTTTTTTCTCCTTGTTTAATTGTGCGCCTCCAAATAAAAGTTTAACTTTGCAAACATAAAAGAAAGGCATGTTCTCTGTTAAATATGTGCTTTAAGTGAGGATTTGTGTCTTGAATACTTATAAATATATAAAGGTATAAACATTTGGAATAGCGTTTCCATTCATACTTATTGGTAAAGATTTTTGAGCTTTTGCTCTTATTCTCTATCCTGAAAACCGCCAATTTGAAGTGTACGAGAATAAGCAGATGAAGGTTCACGTCCTTATTGGGCGTGGACTGTTCGTGCTTATTTGTACACAAGGTGCTTGGCGGTTCCTCAGGATTAAATAAGTTTCGAATGGTTCCGCCTTTTTTATTATCATGATACACATCGGTAAAATTATTGAAGAGGAGTTCTATCGCCAAGGTCGCTCCGTTTCTTGGTTCGCAAACAAATTATGTTGCGACCGTACCAATGTGTATAATATTTTCAAGCGTGAAAGTATCGATACGGCATTGTTAGTCAAGATTTCCCGGACTTTAGGCCATAATTTCTTTGCTTACTATATGGAGGATATGAAGCAGGTGTGAATTTTGTTCTACATTTTGTAGAGTTATGTAAAACGCCTAAATTCGTTTAATGAGGTTGTAAACTCCTAATTTTGCAAATAATAGCGAATCATTGTTTGTGTAACAATTGGTTTGGCGATTTTTATATCTAATAATTTAATGGTCTAGTTGGTATGAGATATTTAATTTTGATTGTTTTTATATCTTTTGTTTCAGTTGTTACAGCCAAAGAGAAAGAAACGTTTATGTATGAGATTTCTTGTGCAGGTAATGCTGCTGGTTATTATGTAGTTGAAGTCTCTGTATATGTTTCTAAAAAGAAGGAAATAAGTGATGATGTGGTCAAAAAATGTGCATTGCATGGCGTGTTGTTTAAAGGTTTCTCAGGAGAGAATGGATGCCATTCTCAAAAACAATTGTTAACAAACTATGATGTAAAGCATTCGGCATTAATTGATAAACTGACATCGTTAGAATATGGTAAATATGCAGAAACAATTGGTATTCCACTTAAAGTGATAAAACAAGCTAAAAGGTATAAGGTCACAACTGTAATTCAGGTTGCTAAGGATTTGTTGCGAAAGGATTTAGAAAAAGCTGGTATCATCAGAAAATTAGGATTCTAAAAAATAAAGATTATGCGTTTTGCTTTATTGTTATTATTTGTATGTACAATGTCCATAGATGGAATTGCTCAAGGGAAGAAACCTACTATAATGGTCGTTCCTATGGATATATGGTGTCAGGAAAGAGGCTTTTGGGATGTGTATGAAAATCAGGGAACAATAGAAGGATTTCCTAATTATCAGCAGGCTATACAGGGTAGCCGTGAGTTGACGTTAGTTATATCTAAAATCAATTCATTGTTCAAAGATAGAGGCTATGGATTAAAAGATTTATCTAATTCGATTAAGGCCAATACTCGTAGGACGGCAAGAAATACATTGACAATCTCCAAAAATGGCAATAGCTTATCTATGTCTCCGTTGGATGAACTGAATAGACAAGTAAAGGCTGATATTATAGTTGAAATAGATTGGAGTATTAATACTGTTGGACCAAAGCATAGTATTACCTATAATATTAGAGCGTTGGATTCTTATACGAATAATCAAGTTGCAGGTGCACAAGGCACCGGAAAACCACAATTTACAAGTGAACTGCCGGTATTGCTTGAGGAGGCTGTTGTAGCAAATATGGATGATTTCTTGTATCAGCTTCAATCTCACTTTGATGATTGTATAGAGAATGGGAGAGAAGTGGTTGTTGAAGTTGGTGTTTTTGATGATGGATCAGGACGTAATCTTGAAACAGAGTATGGTGGAATGGAATTGCGTGAAATAATAGAGAATTGGATTGCGGAAAATACGGTGAATCATCAATTCTTGACTAGTGAGAACACGGAAAATATAATGCTATTTGAAGGTGTAAGGATTCCATTGTTGAAAACTAATGGTCAATCGCAGGATGCCGGTGGTTTTATAAATGAACTCAGGAGATTTTTGAAAACAAAGTATTCGATAGAGTCTAAAAATAATTCACCTTCGTTGGGGTATTCGCAGATAGTGATTGGTGAAAAATAAAGAATAAGGATATGAAACGAATTTTGTTTGCATTAATTTTAAGTGTAAATGTTTTATTTACATTCTCTCAAGAATGCAATATCGCATTACAACCTATAGTTGTGCCTTCTTCTGATGGACGTTATTATCCTCAAGTTGAAAGCTATTTGAAAAATCGTTTGCAAAATATAACATTAGAGGCTGGCGAAACGTCATCGTTAAGTAGCGAACAATTTGGTGTAGCTTTGTCATATAATACTCTTGATAAACAAGTGATAGGGGGAGTACCTGCTAAAATAGTTTACAATATCAATGCTTCTCTTTTTATTGTTGACTTAAAAGGAAAAACAGTCTATTCATCATGTAGCTTGGAGTTGAAAGGAATTGGGAATAACGAAACAAAGGCTCTTATAAATTGCTTTAGAGGACTTGACGTTGGAAACGAAAGCGTAAAGAGAATGATACAAGATGGTAAGAAGCAAATAATTAATTATTACGATAATAATTTTACTAAAATTATAGCTAAGGCCAAGACTGATGCTAGTATGAAAAATTATGATGCAGCAATCTATTCTTTGTTGTCTATACCGGAATGTAGTAAAGGTTATGGTGCTGCATTAGAAATGTTGCCAATAGTTTATCGCCAATTTGTAAATCAACATTGTAATGAAAATCTAGCTCAAGCCCGTGCGGCATGGTATGCTTCTCCCAATAGTGATGGTGCTTCTGTTGCAGGTGTTTATTTATCTGAAATATATCCAGATGCGTCTTGTTTTCAAGATGCAATGCAGCTTTTTAAAGAGATACGTAAACAAATGGGAGAAGAATGGAAATTTATGATGAAACAATATAATGATGCAATAGCTTTGGAACGGCAGCAAATGAATATGATGCGAGAAATAGCATTGGCATATGCTAAAAATCAACCAAAAGAGACAATTAATATTTTCTGGAAATAAAATCAAAAATTATGAAAAAATTATTACTGCTAATGGTCGCAATGACTACAATGTTAAGTGCTTATGCACAGTATAAAGTAGGTGATATTTATAATGTTGGTGGGCTAAAAGGATTGGTCGTTGATGTTGATGCGTCAGGAAAACATGGCTTAATATTATCACTAGAAGAATCTGATAAAGATTGGATTGAAGATGAAGCTTTGGCGATGGAAACAAATGCATTTCATGAAGATGACGGCATGAAAAATATGCAAGCTATTGAAAAGTATATTAATGAAAATGGTAAATCATGGGATAGTTTCCCGTTGTTTGCTTGGGCACGTTCTCTAGGCGAAGGCTGGTATATTCCAGCCCGTGAAGAATTACTTACTATTTGGTCAAATCTAAATGGTGGTAATCTTGATTTTAATAAGAAAGCCAACAAGCTATGGAAAGCACATAATAAGGTTGTTGAAAAGAACGATGGTGATGAATTGTTTTGTTCAAATGCTTCAACTGGTGGTGTGTTCAAGATGTTGTGTGGAATGATTTCTTCAACAGAAGCGGAAGGCGGTAAGGTTTACGTAATTAATACAGAAAAAGGTAAAAATTTGGTAAATCATCCAATGGGTGCTCCTAATGTTAAAATTGTAGAGTATCAAATTGGTAAAAAAGCTCATAGAAGTGAGGGTGACCCTCTAGGTATGAAGCGAGTGCTACATTTTGATGCCAGAGCAGTCCATAAATTTTAAAAATTTATATGAGAGTCTTATTATTTATAGCAATAAGTATTGTCTGTAACTTGAGCATGTTGGCTCAAGTTACAGATGTTGAAAAAGGTGACATTCTGACTATTAATGGGGTGAAAGGCATTGTCTTTATTGTTGATGATAGTGGTTGTCATGGAACAATGATGAGTATAAAAGCTTTTCGTGGAATGAAAAATCTCTTTTGCTCAAAGGCATCTTTATTAAAAGATTTGTCAATGACAAGTACGTTAGATGGAAAAGCAAATACGGAAGAATTGTTTTCTTATGTTTCCTCAAGAAATATCAATTTAGCCGAATTCCCTGTTTTTAATTGGTGCAAGTCATTAGGTGATGGTTGGTATATTCCTTCTGTTGAGCAATTGAAAACCTTTGTAAATTATTGGTTAGGTAATGATGATTTGGAAGTTGATTGGGGTGATGAAGATTCTAGTCAATCAGATGATTCTTCTGTCCCACACACAAAAAGGATTAATGATATAATGATGGAGGCCGGAGGAATACCTTTTTTGAATGGTGTATTCTCGTCAACGATTTCTAAGAATAAGAAGGTTAGTGTCTTTGAATATAATAAGATTGATGGCACTTGGGGCTTCTCTGACGTTAGTCCAAATAAAATTGATAAATACTCTGTAGGTAGAGCTTTTTATGACTTTTAAGTATTAAAAGATGAAGCATTATATATTAGTTTTGTTGGCTATGTCTTGTGTGAATTTATTTTCACAAGACGTGTTTAGGTATCATAAGAGTTCTATTTATTCAATAATGTTGAAGCATGAAAATCAAGAATATTGTGATGAGTTGGTTTCATGTTTTAATAAGATTCCTATTCCTGAAAAGTTTAATAATCACAATTTACCGATTAGGGTATTCAAAGCGGGTATATTGGAAGAAAGTGATACAACAAATTCTGCCAATCAGAAAGCTCATGTTGATGCATTGTTGAAAAAGAATGCGATAGGAAGACGATTAGTTGCAAAATGGTTTAATTTTTCTAAAGCAGGAACATTTAATCCACAAATGATATTAGAACGAGGATATTATAATGTTTCTGCTGAAGATGTTGCTATGCTAATGAGATCATATAAGACACAAGATGGAATTTTATATGATGCAGGTGAGGAATTAATAGGGCATACTTATGTGTTGGTAAATGATATAAGATATGGAGATAAAAGAAGTGCTAAAGAGAAGCGCATGTCTGTTGCAATAGGAATCGGTACAGCCTTATCTGTTATCCCTTTTGTCGGTCAAGGTATAATGGCTGGCGCTGGTATATTAACAAATGATTATTCTGGTTTTAATGTGACGGTTACTTCCTACTTATACAGACTGAAATGGGATAAGGAAGTTGAAAATGGATTTTATCAACTCTATTATACTGCAACACCTAATGCGGAAAAGAAACAAGCTTTTGCAAAAGACAAGGAACTGTTCTCTTTGGAATATATCGGTGATTATACGGTGCATAGTAGTAATTCAAATTTTAAAGGGATTAATGGAAGAGAAGAACAAATAAGGAAAGTTTGTACTCGTGCAATTGATAAAGCGATAGCGCAACTTCAAAAGAAACATCCACAATTTAGAGTAAGAACTCCTCTATTAACAGTTTCGCCTATAACGGCGCAAATAGGACTGAGAGAAGATGTTGATATGAATTCTAAATATGAAGTGTTGGAAGTAGGTGAATCCGAAGATGGAAGAACAACTTACAAGCGTGTGGCGGTTATAAAACCAAAAAAGGGAGCAATATGGGATAACCGATATTTGGCCGAGTTTGAAGAAGATTATAACGCTTCAATAAAGGCTACAGAATTTGAACTTGTTTCTGGCTCTATTCCGCATGAGGGTGTTTTGATACGTGAAATTGATTAATTAAAAATAAATGATTTATGAAAAAGATTAAAATGTTATTGATGTCTTTGATGACATTGTTTGTATGTGCTTCTAACACCGGTTGTGCTGATGATGTGGTAGATGCTATTATGGGTAATGATGAATATTTTATCGCTTTAGATGAAGTTAACACAAATTTAGTTGATGCTTCAGGTAATAACTTGGCACAATCATTTTATGATGCTTTTATGTTTGATAAAGGTGGGAAGAGTCAAAGTTTAGGAAAGTCTGATGCGGCTCCAATTAAGACTTTTGAACAGAGTTGTGAAAATATAAAGAACTTATTGCAAACTGAATTAAATGGTAATCTTCCTGAAGGTGGATATGTTTCATATACTTTTTCTTTAAGAAAAGATTCAAGTAGTGGCAATGTTGAAATGACTAAGACAATTACGATTCGTTAAAAACAATGAATAAAGTAAATTATTTTCTTATAATCTTTTGTGTAATGTGCTTGAATGTACATGCACAAAAGATTTTTGTTGTTTCTGTGGGTATTGCGGACTATAAAGAGATTAATGATTTGCGCTTTACAGAAAATGATGTTGCTACTTTTAATCAAATAATAGGTAATCACACTAATAATATAACGACATTGGTTGGTTCTCAAGCTACGCATGCTAATGTTATTCGTACAATAAGGAAAGTCTTCTCTGAAGCTACATCTGATGATGCTGTAATATTCTTTTTTAGTGGACATGGCTATGAAGGTGGTTTTTGTTGTTATGATATGCGTGCAAATTCTTTTATAGGAGGCATCAGTTATAAAGAGATGCAGATATTGTTTAGAAATTGTCGTGCCGGTAGAAAAATGGTGTTTGCAGATGCTTGTTTTAGTGGAGGGCTAAGTAAGCAACGAACACAATTAACAGTACAGGCTGTCCGAAATAGTGAGGTTATGTATTTCTTATCTTCTAAGTTTGATGAAACTTCTTTGGAACTCCCTGATGGACCTAATGGCTTGTTTACTTATTGTTTGGCTCATGGTTTACTTGGAGAATCTGATATGAATGGTGATAGAATAATTACTACGCAAGAAATTTATGATTATGTATATGGCAATGTTGTTTCATATACAAAACAAATTCCACACAATCAACACCCTATGATATGGGGAAAATATGATGAGAAGATGTGCGTGTTAAATTGGAAATGATTATGGGAATAGCTTTGATTAAAAAAGGTGAAATTCTGTACCGTTATGATTTGATAAGGCCTCCAACTGAATTGTCCGATGAATATAGAAGCATAGAATATGACTCTCAGAAATTTGGGAAATTGCCCTATGACAAACATCTATTTCCCCGATGAAAAATAACGGTTAATGACCTCTACTTTGTATGCTATATGGTAGAACGTATTGCCCGACAATTGAAGCAGCCTAACAAGTATGTGGTGAATACATTAGGTAAACGTGTGCTACAAGAGAAACTTTCTTTGGCAGATGTATTGCATTGTGAGAATCCTGATGCGGTGGCATACGACTGGATAGAAGCGTACGGTTTGCAGCCGGGAGAATACGATGTCAGTAAGGTGGATCCTCAATATACCGACCATATTCCTACTGCTCTCCAAATGGGCAAAGTGTATAGCCGACTTGTCGTCAGTACGTTGCAGGAGGGAGAAGATTATGCCGATGGAATGATTCGGGTTTATAATCATCCTATTTGTGAAATCATCGATGACTATAATAGCAGTGCCTATTACGAGCCTTCGTACTTCTTGACACGAAGTTATTGGGCAGGTAGTTTTAATTAAAACTCTGCGGGAACTTTGATTTTTTAGTAGTTTCCGCAGAGTTTCTTGTTTAAAGGAGGCTTATTACTCGAGTGTCGAGAAATCAATGTCGGGCGCAATTGTCGTATTGCCGGTACGTTCAAAATGGGTGCCGTGTGTCATATAGTCGTCAAAGAAACCACCCATGGAGAGGAAGAACTGCTTGCCATCCAAACCACCGGTATAGTCCTGACGCATCTTCTGACGGCCGGTAGCATCACAAGTGAAACGCACTTTCGTCACCGGAATCCATCGGCCATCGGTAGTGCGTGCCCATTGGTTGTCGTAATATGCCTTTCTGTTGATATAACCCATTGCGGGGTCGAAGTTTTCCAGGAACGAATACGCATGGGTGTACCAAGTGGAGGTTTTCGGGCGACGGAAAGAAGCTACGAGCGACCACTTACCCTTTGCATTGTCAAAGAAATAGGCGGTATATATCGTGTTGCCTTGGCCATCGGGCTTAACCCCCATAAGGAAACGGCAACGTTCACCTGGCTTCCAATCATAATGCATATAACTCTGTCCGCCGGAACCTTCGTTGCCGAAATCGTTGATTGTGGTACTGTCTCCTTTCTTGACAAGTGTCACACGCAATGAATCGGGTATTTCGGAAGGATTGTCGGTCACGTAGGGACTCCATACCGAGAAGAGTATTCTTCTGGGGTACGGGCTGTTGTTCTGCATACCGAAATAACCTTCTCCGAAACCGCAAGCCATGTAATAGCTACTGGGGATGTCACCTTCTTCGGGAACAACGACTTCGTTGTAGAACCACTCGATGTTTTCATTCGGAAGGCTGTAATTCAAATGTACGGATGGGCCACGTCGTCCGAAATGGGAGCTGAAGTCAGGAGATACGCAAACCACAGGACACACATCGCCACCCACCATAACGGATGCAATGGAGCCGAAATCTGCACCTTCGTTTATCTTCAAGCCACGGATGTCCATCTTTATATATCCGGGATTTTCCACCTTGAATGTACCCAATTCGATACGCGAAAGTTCGTCACTTTCAAGTGTAATCTTTTTCTTCTTTCTCAACAAAGAAACCTCGATTTTGGAGTTCCCTTTTGCTTGCAAGGCAATATTCATGTCGCCGCTTTTTTCGGTTCGGAAGTAGAAGCTTATTACGGTTTCCTTGTCGTTCCAATTGCGTACTGCCGATTGATCCTCGTCAATAAATGCTGTGTGCCCGGAGGTTATATACGCATTCCCCGACAAAGTGACGATACTCTCATTTTGGGCAGTTGTCGGCAAAGCCAACAATAAAGCTGCAACCAATGATACTAAGTGTAAAAATCCGTTGTTTTTCATAGATGTAAATAATATCCTATTTCGTTCTTTTTGCAAAGTTATCAAAAGTTTGGTATACATGGATATAATATACCCGATAATAATTGGATAGGATTGATGAAACAATCTGTCTCAATTATTATCGGGCACACTTCTTGGTTGCTATCAATAGTCAGGGCAACTTTATTCCTGGTTGTTCTTCAACCATTCCAAACGACGTTGGTCAGGCAAGTGCTTTACCTTGAAATTCTCGAACTTCACGTTGAAGCCTTGACCGTCTGGACAAGCTGCCATGACACCCACTTGGATAGGGGTATTGTCCTGCATCCAGGCATTGCGCATCATGGTGTAAGTCTTGTCATCGAAAGAGTAGAAGATTTCGATGGCGTCGAGACGACGAACAGCCTTGATCCAAATGTAAGGCACAGGCTTGTCAAGGGTAATCACACTCCAGTCGCTGGTCTTGTGAGTGACCACAGTGCTGAGGTTGTACTTACCGTCTACATATTCGATACCTGCCTTGATGTAGTTCTCATGGTCGATACGGAGCATCAAACCGGCTTGGTCGAAACGAACCTTGTAATCACCGGTAATCTTTACCTTTGCTTCAAACTCACCTCCATAAGTAGCATAATAGAACGGAGCATCGTCTACAGTGAAACCATAGTGGGAAATACGCCAATAGTCGCTTTGTGGAGTAACCGACATGGTGAGAGCCTTGTTCTCAATCTTCCATACTTCCGGTTCATTGAACCAGTTCATTTTTTCCAATGATTGTGCCATGACATTGCCAGCCAATAATGCAAGGAGAATGCTTAATAGTTGCTTTTTCATTCGTCTGTATAATTTTAAAGTTTTATTTTTGCAAAGATAGGAAGGCAGAAGCTTTCGCGCAATACTGATTATTAACCAAAATGGCGTATGAACATCAACAATGAACTGGAAGACAAACTCTTGAAGCAACCGTTTGCGGAGGAGTTGGGGCGGGATGCCGACTATCGGCTGACGGCTGCCCGTTATGCGCAGATAGAGAATGCCATTGCCGTACTGAGCGACATGAAAACCAATACGAGTTATATTTGTTTGGGAGGATTGGCGGAACGTCTGGGCATCGGTTGTAAAGGGAGCTCGCAAGACATTGGTTCCATTTGGGAAGAAGATATTTTCGGATGCATTCATCCCGATGACTTGGAGGCAAAGCATTTGGAAGAACTCCGGTTCTATCATTTTGTGATGTCTGTGCCTTCTGAAGTGCGTCAGGATTATTATTTGCACAGCCATTTGCGAATGAAGAATGCCGAAGGACAATATATCAAGGTGTTGCATCGGATGTTCTACTTGGCATACGATGCCAACGGATGTGCCCGCCTGGCTTTGTGTCTCTACAACCTTTCCCGTTCGGATGCTTCTGAACATCTCATCATCAATTCCTTGACGGGAGAGACCATTGCTCCTGAAACCTATTCGTGCGAACATTTGTTGTCATCCCGTGAATGCGAGATTCTTCGGATGATAGAGCGTGGACTGATGAGTAAGGAGATTGCAGCGGAGCTTTTTATCAGTGTCAATACGGTAAACCGTCATCGACAGAACATTCTGATGAAGCTTCAAGCAACCAATTCCGTAGAGGCTTGTCGAATTGCTAAAAGCCTGAATTTGATTTGAGGAAATCAAAAGAAAGCTGTACCTTTGAACTTGCAAAACAAAGAATGATATGGAAACAATCAATAATGGACTGATGACGTGGCTGCAACAATTGGGGGTAGCCGAAGGAAGCTTGCTCACGGTGCAGCGCATCGTGGTAATTGCAGCGATTCTCTTGATCGCATACGTGTTGGATATGATTTGTCGCAAGGTAGTGATGCCGGGGGTACGCAAGGTGACGGCCAAGACGCAAATTACTTGGGATGACTATCTGCTGAACGATGACGTGTTGAATAATGTATGTCATTTGATACCTCCTGTGGTGGTGTATGTCTTGATACCTTTCGCTTTCCCCCACGAACCGGCTTTACTGGAATTCGTCCTGAAGATTTGTTGGATATACATCACGGTGGTAGGAATGAAGTTGGTATGCGCTTTCCTCACTTCGCTCTACACCATATCGAGCGAGCACGAGAAGCTGAAAAACCATTCGATGAAAGGTTTCTATCAGATGATCAAGCTGATAGTTATTTGTATAGGCTCGATAATCATCATCAGTACGTTGATAGACAAGGACCCGATAGCCATCCTGACCGGATTGGGCGCCGGTACGGCTATCTTGATGTTGGTGTTCCAAGATACGATTAAAGGTTTGGTAGCAGGGGTACAGCTTACTGCCAATGATATGCTTCGTCCGGGTGACTGGATTACGATGCCGAAGTATGGCGCCGATGGTGATGTCATCGAAGTGACGTTAACCACTGTAAAGGTACGCAATTGGGACAAGACGATTACTACAGTTCCTCCTTATGCATTGGTCAATGACTCTTTCCAAAATTGGAGAGGCATGTTCGACATGGGTGGTCGTCGAGTGAAACGCTCCATTAATATCGATATGAATACAGTACGCTTCTGCACGGAGGAAGAGTTGACGGAGTTCAAGAAGCAGCCTTGGATGGAAGGTTTCGAGGAAACCGGGAAAGAAGAAGTGAACTTGTACATCTTCCGTCATTACGTGATGTATTATTTGAAGCATCATCCTAAGGTGCATCAAGAATTGATCATGACGGTCCGTCAGTTACAACCTACAGCACAGGGGATACCCATTGAACTCTATTTCTTCTCGGCCAATACGGCTTGGCTCCGATACGAGCACTTGCAGGCTGAGGTTTTCGATCATGTGTTGGCAATGCTCCACAAGTTTGATCTGAAGGTGTTCCAAAGTCCTACGGGATTGGATTTACAGAAGCTAAATTAATTAAATACATCAACCAAACGTATTCTTGGATGTTATAACCTTACAATGTTAAGGTAAAAACAATGACAAGAATACGTTTGTTTTTTTTATGCCTTCTCTTGGGTGCATATACCTTGAATGCCCAGCAGATAGAGAACTATTTGAATCGTCCGTTGCCCGACGGATGGCAGGAGAAGGACACGCTTTTCCAACAGGTCTTGCCGGTGGATGACCGGTGGTGGAAAGTATTCGAGGATCCCACACTCGACTCCCTGATCAACCTCGCTATGGACCAGAATCCGTCGGTGCTCATGGCTATCAATCGCATTGACCAAGCAAAAGCCCAATGGCGAATCTCTCAAAGTGACTTTTATCCTTCTTTGTCCTTCCATGGTGGCTGGGAACGCCAGCAGACTAGTGGAAACTTGGGAACTGGAACACCTCAAGCTTGGACGGGCTATTACAGTGCTTCCGTGCAGATGAGTTGGCAACTCGATGTGTTCGGGGTGATTCGTCAGAAGGCGAAGGCACAGAAGGAACTTTATGCGGCCAGCAAGGAGGAATACAATGCCACGATGGTGAGCCTCTGTGCTGAGGTCGCTTCGGCTTACTTCAACCTCCGCGAGATGCAACAGGAGGTGGATGTGCTCCGTCGCAATGCGGTTTCGCAAGAGGCGGTGGTGGCCATCACGGAAACCCGATACAGGACAGGGCTGGTTTCGAAACTCGATGTGGCTCAGGCGAAATCGGTTTATTATAGTACGTTGGCTTCCATCCCCATTGCCGAGGCAAGTGTGATTCAATATCTCAATACGTTGGCGGTACTTTTGGGACTTTATCCGCAGGATGTGACGGAGGCTTTGAGCGCATCCCGTCCGTTGCCCGACTATATGGAACCGGTTGGGGTAGGAGTACCGGGTGGATTGTTGCTTCGTCGGCCTGATGTGCGGGCAGCCGAAAAGCAAGTGAATGCACAAGCAGCCTTGCTGGGTGCATCAAAACGGGATTGGTTACCTAGCTTTTTCCTGAACGGTTCGTTCGGTTATGCTTCGCACGATGTGAAGGACATGGGCAAGAAGGGAAGCATGACGTGGAGTATTGCCCCCTCGATGACTTGGAATATCTTTACGGGTGGACGAAATGCTCAGGAGGAACGTTTGCAACGGGCGCAATTGGATGAATCAATCAATCAGTTCAACAATACGGTACTGACGGCCGTTCAGGAAGTGGATAATGCCATGAGTGCCTATAAGAATTCAATCAAGCAGATTGTGGCTTGTCGGGAGATGCTCTATCAAGGTAAGGAAGCTTTCGAACTCTCGTTGGATCTTTATAAACAAGGGTTGACGCCTTTCCAAAATGTACTCGATGCCCAACGCTCTTTACTTACGTATGAGAATACATTGGTGAAGGCGAAAGGATATTCGCTCGTTTGTTTGGTACAAATGTATCAGGCATTGGGAGGAGGTTGGTAGGTCGTACAATTGTCATTCAGAGCGAAGCGAAGAATCTCGATTGCATAAAGTGGATGATATCGAGATCCTTCGTCGCTATGCTCCTCTGGATGACAAAATAATAGAATAGAAAAACTAAATATATGAAAAGAACAGTATACATCATCGTTTTGTCCGGTATGTTATTTACCGGATGTGACAAGAAACAGAAAACAACTGCCGTTGAGGCTCTTCCCGTTGAGGTAGCTAAACCGGTAGTGAAGGATGTGACATTGACCCGTGATTATCCGGGCTATTTGACTGCCGAAACAAGCATCGATGTGGTCGGACGGGTAAACGGGACGTTGTTGTCCAAGAATTATCCGTCGGGTGAACGGGTGAAGAAAGGACAAACACTCTTTGTGATCGATCCGACCTTGTATCAGAATGCCGTTAAGCAAGCCGAAGCGGCCCTTAAAACAGCGCAGGCCAATTTGGTGTATGCCCAAAGCAACTACGACCGAATGAAGGAAGCTATCAAGAGCGATGCAGTGAGCCGTATCCAGCTGGTACAGGCAGAGAGCAATGTTGAATCGTGCGAAGCAGCCGTGAACAATGCCGAAGCAGAGCTGAAAACGGCTCGTACCAATTTAAGTTATTGTTACATTAAATCGCCTATTGACGGGATTGCCGATTTGGCGGAGTACTCCGATGGTGCTTACATCAGTGGGGAAGGGAGTCCGGTCAAGATGACGACTGTCTATAAAGACGACAAGATGTATTCTTACTTCGATATTTCGGATAACCAATATCTGGCTTTCGAATTGTTGAGGGCAGCTGATACGAAGATTCCCCAAGCGGATCATTATGTTACTCTGCGGGTAGGGACGGACGGTTCAAAGACTTGGAGGGGCAAGCTGAATTATCTTTCGCCTAGTTTTAGTCTGACTACGGGTACCATGCGTCTTCGTGCGGAGTTGGACAATCCCGACGGCATTTTGAAACCGGGACTTTATGTCAGTATCACCCTGCCCTACGCTACGGCAGAAAAGGCCGTGTTGGTGGACAATGCTTCGATAGGTACTGACCAATTAGGAAAGTTCCTGTATGTGGTAAATGATAGCAATGTGGTAAATTCCCGCCACATCGAAATCGGGCAGTTAGTGGATGACGGTATGCGTATCGTGACTTCGGGACTTTCGCCAAATGAACGTTATGTGACAAAGGCTTTGATGAAGGTACGTCAGGGCATGAAGATTCAACCGATAGAAAAATAGTACGCTTATGTTCTCGAAATTCTTTATCGAACGACCGATATTCGCTACGGTGCTGGCCTTGCTTATCATC
>SUXY01000063.1 GCA_015060705.1 Bacteroides sp.
GTAACTTCTGATTCTTCTACACCCAACTTATCTACGATAATAGCTTTTACTCTTTCTTGAATTTCAGACATAACTTTCAAATTTTTAGTTAATAATCGAATTATTTTATTTCCTTTGCGTTTGCAAAGGTGCAAACATTTATTAACTTGACCAAATATTCGAGCAAATAAATGTGTTTTCTTTGCACATTTTTTAATTTTGTGTGCACGAAAACCTTCAAATCTATGAAAAAGATAGCTATTTTAGCCTCCGGCGAAGGTACAAACGCCGAACGAATTATCCGATATTTTACCGGTCATCCAACGGTAAAAGTAGCCGTCATTATCACCAACAAAGCCGAAGCCGGTGTTATCCGTCGGGCAAAAAACTTACAAGTTCCCGTCGAATTTCTTCCTGCCTCTGCTTTCAAGGAAGGCAAGGTAACGGAGAGACTTCGACAGTATGAAACGGACCTCGTGGTATTGGCAGGATTCCTTTTACGCGTTCCCAACGACATGCTGGAAGCTTATCCCAACCAGATTGTTAATATCCATCCTTCCCTACTTCCAAAGTTTGGAGGAAAGGGCATGTATGGAAGTAAAGTACACGAAGCGGTTTTGGCTGCCGGTGAAGCGGAAAGCGGCATTACCATTCATTACATCAATGAACATTACGATGAAGGAGCTATTATCCTACAAGCCCAATGTCCAGTAATAGCAGGAGATACACCCGATGCATTAGCCAGCCGGGTGCATCAGTTGGAGTATGAGCATTATCCCCAAGTCATTGAGCAACTATTAGCCCAATGATTCCCGACGGATAGGATAGTTGCCGCGGAACCATTCAAACTTTTCGGGAGCGGCTTTCAACCATTCGCTATCACGCGTTGGGTCATAATCACACGGACCTTCCGGTGGTACAATCTTGAAATCCGCTTCGATACCAAAGAACCTGCAAAGCGCCTCCAACGACATACGGGTAGCATTTGCCTTGCCGTCTGCCGAATAACCGGCAATATGTGGAGTAGCCAAAAAAGCCACTTCCAAAAGTTCCCGACTGATATTTGGCTCGTATTCCCAAGTATCAATAACAGCGTCCTTTACCTTACCGGCAGCCAATGCAGCCAACAAAGAAGCTGTGTCGACCACCTCTCCTCGACTTGCATTAATGAGGAAAGGACTGCGTTCTAAAGAAAAAAGAAGATCTTCGTCCACCAAATGATAGGTAGCATACTTTCCTTCCCTGTTCAACGGGGTATGGAATGTAATGACATCACTTTTGCGAAGAATGGTTTCCAAATCAACAAATCCTTCTTCTCCTTGATCGGCACGAGGAGGGTCGTTCAATAAAACTTTCATACCCAAGGCTTCGGCCATTCGCTTGACACGACTACCTACATGACCTACGCCTACAATCCCTAAGGTTGCCTTTTCTAAATCCAAACCCTTCTTCTCTTTCAAAAGGCAAAGGGTAGAATAAATGTATTGTTCTACCGAACTGGCATTACATCCCGGACAATTCGTCCAAGTGATACTCGCTTCCTGACAATAAGCCGTATCTATATGGTCGTAACCAATGGTAGCGGTAGCAATGAACTTCACTTGGCTTCCTTCCAGCAACTCTCTGTTACAACGAGTTCGAGTACGGACAATCAAGGCATCGGCATCCTTCACTGCTTCCGGTGTAAAGGCATTACCCGGTAAAAAAACGACTTCATCGGCTATCTTTTCGATTGCCTCTTTGATATATGGTATCTTATGGTCAATTACTACTTTCATCTCTTCTATATTTCTGAAACGGCTGCAAAGGTAGGTACTTTTGTTGAAAAGTATTTGATGAATGAAAAACTTTCGTTAGTTTTGCCCTGATGAAACATCCAAATCCTAATTCAAACATTATAAATCATGAAATCTCTTCATATTATCACCCCAGTCAAGGATTCTATAGACACTACCATTGATACGATAAAAGCCATTATGAGCTCGGATATCAAGGTACCCTTCACCTATACGATCTATAATGATTTCAGTACACCGGAAAATACCCAACGCCTAGAAAAAGCATCCAAAGAATACGGATTCCAGTTGGTTAACCTCAGCGATTTGACCGACCATCCGTCTCCCAATTATCTATTGGTATTGCAAAAAACACAAAAGGAAGCCATCGAAGCTAATGCAGGATTGCTGATTGTGGAATCTGATGTTACGGTACAAAAAGATACCCTCCAAGCTTTATTTGACGGTGCGATAGAACGTAAGGATTGCGGGATGGCTGCAGCTGTCACTACTGATGAAAACGGAGATATCAACTTCCCTTACCTCTACGCCAAAGGCCGTAAGCCACAAGTGTACGATGAAAAGAAACGTTTCAGTTTCTGTTGTACCTTGCTCACACCAACATTCCTAAAGGCATTTGATTTCCACCTATTAGACCCTACCAAGAATTGGTTTGATGTAACGATTTCACACGAATCCATCCATAAAGGTTTCCACAATTATCTGTTTATCAACTTGCCAGTATTACACAGGCCTCACGGAAGCCGTCCATGGAAACAACTGAAATACACCAACCCTTTGAAGTATTATTGGCTGAAATTCACCAAAGGATTGGATAAGATTTAAAGGACACAAACGGTATCTCCTCCCTATCAACGAGCAAATTTCTTTAGCAACAAAGAAAGGTTCAATCGGAAATAGGCACCGATGGAGATACCCATTCCTTTACCACTATCTTGGGAAACACTTGCATCCACACCTGACAGATCACCCGGCACATTATAATACAATTCCCCTTTCAAGCCAAACGAATAGAGTTTTGCAAATGTTCGGGAATATTCTGCCATTAAGAAAGCGGTCATCGGATTATCTTCATAATAACCTCCCTTGTGACGGGTAGATACTGCTCCAAAATAAGGGCTACCCAATAATGAAATGAATTGGTTGCAGGTAAAAGCACCAGCTTGCAAGTAAAGATACCTGAAATCGGCCTCCATCTTGGCATACCAACCGATTCCTTTACCAAACGGCCACAAATCCCCTGCTTGCTGATAATATCCCAACACATCGAATTCCCAATTCAAACGTTTCAGTTTGGCCTGATTTACATTCCAAGTTAACCCTACCCCTAGAGAGCCATTCATAAATGTTTCTACCCCTGTTTCCGTTTCATCAATTTCTCCACCTCGATGCTGGGCAACCATCTGAATCGGCAAGTACCAATGCCACAAAGATTGAGGAGAATTGAATTTGATTTCCGAAGTCACCCCTGCAATGAAACTCTCCTGATGTGTATCCACGTCAAAAATAAAACTTTGCCAGTTAATCCATGCATCCAAATGAAAACGAGGAGCATCATAAAGTATTTGGAATCCAGTTTCAGGATCAGCAGTCAAGTTCAGTTCCGGATTATATAAAGGTAAAATCAAGTTGTGATTAGCTCCACCATAAATATTACCCAACACAAATTGAAAATTCCCAATCTCTATTTGTCCTCTAAAATAAGGCAACAAATGGGTTCCTTCCTGATAATGAATCCCTTTCCATTGAGCAATATCCTGATAAGCATAATTAGGATACTTATAAGCACCACTATACCATAACATATAAGCACCAGCCTCGAACTTGATATTGGGGAGAGGAATGTAAGAGAGCTTCGGATTAATCCAAGCACCTGGTAAGGTATAACCTTTCATGACCGAATTACCAAACTCATTGTTCTTGAAGAAAAACAAATTGTCAATATCCAGACGTAATTCTTTGGTACGCAACGAATCAATGCGATAGTCAGAGATGTATCGGGCCACTCCTGTTTGTGCAGCAGCAGTCGCAACCATCCCCCCTAAAAAAAACAATACGATAAGTCTCCCAATCTTCATACTACAACTCATGAAACTTGTTCCTTGCCCTTATTAGCCTTGATTCGTTCTTCTTTCCTTCTTTCCTGTTCAGCCAACATCTGCTCTGCCACGGCACGAGTACGTTTCCAACGATTATGTGACCATAACCAATAAGCCGGTGTACGACCAATGGTTTCTTCCAACAAATGCATATAAGCCTCTGTAATCGGGAATTCCTTTTCAGATTCTTCATCCCATTTCACCGGCTTGAATACCGCATGATAATATCCTCGACGAGGACGGAACAAATCGATGTAATAAATACATGCGTTTACCTGCTTGGCAATTCGTTCGGTACCCGTGAAAACCGGTGTTTCCTGATTCAAGAAATCCATCCACAAATGAATGCTGTGCCAAACCGGAGTCTGATCAGCAATGAAACCAATAATCGTTTTCGTCTTTTCCCGCTTGAGTTGAATGATCCGACGCAAAGTTTCAGCCATGGTTATATTTTCAGCTCCGAAACGACCACGGACATCCACAAACATCTTATTGAAAGCTTCGTTTTCCAACGGATGGTATATTTGGGCACACTTCAGCTTATCCCCTGTCCATAATGGCAAGGAAGCTACCCATTCCCAGTTACAATAATGGCCAAGATAAGCAAAACAGAAGGTTTGACCGTTCTTTTCCATATCATCGTAAATGGCTTCCAATCCTTCGAAAGTCATTCTTCTCTGCATTTCTTCCTCACTGAAAGAACGTACTTTGATGGTTTCTACCACATAGTCGCAAAACCAAGCATAGAAACCTTTTTCTATCTTGATGATTTCTTTCTCTGTCTTTTGAGGGAAGGAATTCACCAAATTCTTGCGTACCACCTTCCGACGATATCGGATACAATAGTAGAGCAGATAGTAAATACAATCGGACAAAACATATAGGAGCTTCAGCGGAAGCAAAGAAAACAACCACCAAAAACCATTTACCAGATAATATGCCATACAAACAGTTATTTATTCATTAGTAGACTGACAAAAATAAGGACTTTTCCTGATAATACAAAAGTTTATTTCAAAATACGAGTTTATTATTAATCCATTAGTGAATTTAGAAATTTCTTCCTATTTTTGTATGCTTTCTCATTTGGTAGAAATGAAGCCTTTGAAAACAAAACGGACTTATCAAGCAATTCTCCAAAGGATCGGCTATTTTACACAAATGACATTACAATCTTTATTAACAAATTGAATCTGCTGCTTTTGCAAGTTGAATTCGCCAATTTAACAAAAAAAATGAAATCTAATTATCCTTTAGTATCGGTAATCGTTCCTGCATATAACATGGAACAATATATAGCCGAAACCCTCGATTCGATACTTTGTTCGACTTACAAAAACATTGAAGTGATTGTCATAGATGAGGGTTCAACAGACGAAACAATATCTATTGTAGAGAAATATATTGCACAAGATAAAAGAGTGCATTTATTGAAACAGAAGAATGCTGGTCCTTCACGTGCACGTAATAATGGCATACAAAACTGTTCAGGTGAATATATACTCCCAGTCGATTCCGATGATTTGATTTCTCCTTCGTTCATCGCTAGTGCAGTCACTGCTATCCAATCAGATACCGACATTAAAGTAGTAAGCTGTCGATGCGAATTTTTCGGGATGCGTAAGGGTGAATGGATTCTGCCTGACTTTAACTTAAACAAACTTGCAATAGATAACCGTATCTGTGCGACCTCCATGTATCGCCGTAGTGATTGGGTACGAATTGGTGGCTATAACGAAAAGATTATAGCACGTGAGGATTGGGCTTTTTGGATTGCGCTTTTGAAAGATGGTGGTAAAGTATATAAATTACCTGAAGTTGGATTTTATTATCGAGTACGTGCCGGATCAAAACGTTTCCAAGACAGAAAATTGAAAAGTTTTGTTATTAAACGATTAAATATAATGTTCCCTGATTTTTTTGAAAGAGAATTGGGCGGACAACTATATGTTCAACGAACCCATTCTGCCAAGATCAACTCCGTTTTACGTTGGATTCGTCCACAAGATATCACACTTGATAAATCGTGGACAGATTATATCTATTTTGTAAAGGCCTTACCGAGAATTGTCAAATATGCGAAAAAGGAAAGAACACCAATAAAATTGGCAGACCAAAATGTACAAGTCCAAGAATTCGGTCTATCATTAGGATCTTACAAATCTTCACCTGCTCGTAAAGCGTATTTAAAAGCTATTGAAGGTAAAGAGGAAATAATCGGATATTATGCTGAAAGACGATTTCTATTCTTTAACAAATCTTTCTTAATTAAATAGTTTTCACTTTATAATTATTCACTTGAAGAATTTAGCTTCACCATAAGTTGATTATTATTCATTCGATACATATAGGATTGGATAATGGCTTTAAGTTCATCTACCCATTTTGTACAATCAAATTGGTCCACTAAATTATTATTCAACAACTTATCTTCCTTAAAGCGATAGACACCCTTTACATCCTTTCCATCAAACTGAATCAAATAATCTCCCTTGACATACTGATAAATACCATTCAGATAATTGACCACCCAAGTATCTTCAGCCGGTGTATGGAACAAATCACAACCGAATGCCACATAAGGTTTTTCATACCCCAAGTATCCCAATACAGTCGGCATGATATCAATTTGTTGGGCGATACCCTCACGTGTTCCTCTAGGCATTTTCCCCGACGGATCAAAGAATACGATAGGTACACTGAAAATACCCAAAGAAGTTTGATATTCCGAAACAGCCGAAAGATTAGTATGATCAGCAGTCAATATAAACAACGTATTCTCAAACCAAGGTTGCTGACTAGCCGTTTCGAAGAAACGCTTCAATGCATGGTCAGTATAACGGACACACTTATGAATGACCAACTCTTCCTCCGGATAGATATCTTTATACGCTTCCGGAATGGTATAAGGATGATGTGAAGAAGCTGTAAATATGGCCGAAACAAATGGTTCCTTAAACTCACCCATCGTCAAAGCATAGTATTGCATGAATGGTTCATCCCAAATAGCCCACGTTCCGTCAAAATCTTCATCTCCCTTAAAACGTTTATCCTGATTGTATTCCGTTCTTCCAAAATAGTCCTGAAAACCGGTGGTACGAGCAAAAGCCTGGAAACCCATGGAACCATTCTCCGCTCCATGGAAGAAAGCAGAATAATAGCCTTCCTTATTCAACTCACGGGCAATACCACCTACATCATTCACCGAAGCCGGTGTCAAAAAGAAAGGTTCAACAAACATCGGAATACTGGAAAGAACAGACGGCATTCCATCAATACTCTTTCGACCATTACCAAAACTATATTCCCAGGTGAGACTTTGTGAAATCAACGAATCCAAAAACGGGGTATATCCGGCATAATCATTCAATGCACCAATGTATTCACTACCGAAACTTTCTACAATCATGATTACCACATTTTTCTTTTTGGGCATGATGCTATCACTCACCACTTGATGTACCGGTGAATAAATAGCAGCCAATTGGTCTTCCTGAAAATAATCAGGTATCACAAATACATTCTTTCCAATAGTACGGATTAACGAGAAAGGAGTATTCAACACCAAAGCTGCATCTTCCGGACGGTCCACATACTGATTGGCATTACTGATGGTAATCGGACGCACGGCTTTGGTTATACCACCACGCATTCCACCAATACAAAGAGGAACAAACAACGCCAATATCACCACTTGCACAAGATAGTACTTCACCCAAGACTTGACTTTCACAACCTCTTTCGGCATGATATAAAGTTTGGATAGCCCGACAATCAAAACGATGCCCAACAAGACTAGATACCAATGATTCAGCAATTCTACGCCAAATACATTCCCCAAATTTCCTTCATTGCTGAACTCACTAAAAATAGTGGCCGTCGTACGTCTTCCAGTATACTTGAAATAAACTGCATCTGCCAAATTCATACAAACAGCCAATGCATTGACTATTACAAATACATATTTCGCCAATTTCTGCCAACCTTTCCATTCTTTCAAATGCAATGGTAAGAGCATAAGAACCATATAGAGCGAATTTGTATACAGAATGGCAGAAGTATCGAACAAGAAACCGCCTTTCCATACATCCCACATCCCTTCAGAAAAGAAGTTTCCACCCAATACACTCCAATTCTCCAAGCCGTAAGCCACACGACATACTGCATATGCTGCATATACCAATACCAAATTGAGAAAAGCTGACAAACTTGTCGCATATATAGAAGGTTTTATTTTCATCTTTCTCCTGCTTTTATCCTTTATCTGTTACCCAAATCATCGTAAGCCGTTTGTAATATTGCTTTTCCTTTCTTCAAGCGTCCTTCATTAGCCGATGGTTCTTCATAAGAAATACAATCAGCCTTGATATCGTAAGCTGTCACCCCTGTACTATCCCGGAACGCAAACACACTTCCTGAACTATAGAAAGCAAACGGATAGACATAATCACTTCCCAACACGTTCCGACTGAAAGGGAACATGGAATGATCCAAACCTAGCTGAGCCAACAAAGTAGCTGCCATATCGGTTTGATTCATGATTTTGTCAACCTTCATCGGATTCTTGACTGCTCCACCCAACCACAACATCGGGATGTGAGAAAACTCTCCACCTCTGTCTGTCGTTCCTTGCGGATAACAGAAACCATGATCTGGTATACAGACAATCAACAAATCTTTCCACAACGGAGTTTGCTTCAACCCTTCAATCAGCTTACCCAAGCACTCATCGGTATAAGCAAACGCATTGGGTATCTTTTCCTCCAACCGACTATACGGAACATCAAAAGGTTCATGGCTACTCAACGTCAAGTATGTTGTAAACCAAGGAGTCTCTTTGTCTGAACGCTGCTTCAAATGGTTCAACAACCATTCGCTCGTGATATCATCGTTCACTCCCCAAACATTACTGTTCCGTTCTGCCAACGAAAAATCGGTATCAGCTGTCAAATGCTGATAACCTTTACTCAAAAGATAACTCTTCATGTTAGTGAAGTTGATGTCTCCACCATATAGAAAGTCTGTCTGATATCCAGCCTTTACCAATTCCTCAGAGATAGCGGGAAGTGTCCGACTCTTGGTCGGAATCTTCATTACAGATACAGTAGGTAAGCCTAAATATCCACTCAATGCACATACGGTTCCCCGGTCAGTACGGAAGCTATTAGCATAACAATGAGTGAAGAAGATACCCTCTTCCGATAAACGATTCAAATTCGGTGCCACACCCGGCAATCCTCCCAATGGCTCAATAAATGCACCACCAAAACCTTCCATCAAAATCAACAACACATTAGGACGATTCGTTGTCAAGACTTGTTTCAAACTATCACCATCACTGGTTGGATAAAGTCCTTCTACCAACTTAGCCCGTTTCTCCTCTTCGAAGAAATTGAACTCCGATGCAAAATCTTTCGATTTTCCCATCGATGAAAGCAAACTGAAACAAGGATTTACTGCCGAATGATTCAAGAACTGATTATTACTGAAATAAACCTGCCCCACATTGGAAGTAGATTCCGTTACTCCACCTCGAATGATAATAAACAGAATACCCCCTAAAAACAGCATCCCTAAAGTTCCACCAATTCTTTTCGCTGTAACTTCTAATTGATGAGGTGTCACCTTACACATTAGCCAAACATAGAAAGTCGTCAACATCAACATGGCTACGACTCTCAAAAGGATGAATCCAAAAGAAACGCTAGCCATTGCTTCCTTGGGAGAATCCAAATAAAGAAAGATAGAAGCATCAAGCTTGAATCCCCAAAACGGATAAAGTCCCATGTCCACCACAAAAACGACAGCAACCAATAACGATGCTATAATATAATAAGGTAGAAGGATTTTTCTCAACGGAAACTTTTTCACCCAGATACTAATAAGCACCATTAAGAAAGGTAAAGCCGTCAAATAGCCTGCCGTAGCTGCATCGAGACTAATTCCATTTCCCATTACCCGAAAGAAATCGCTAAATAATGCACCTTTTTCTGCTGCATCATTATAAAGCATGAAAAAAGGCTTCTGGCAAACAAACAGTGTCAGAAGCAATAAGAAATAGGAAACAATATAAACAATTCGCTTCTTCATCGGATTGATTACGGTTTATTTTCGTCCGAAATCGGCAGGTACCTCACCCCATTCTTCTGTTTCCCATTTTAAAACAGGTATTTCTGAATATGTATGAGTCTTCAGCCAATTCTCGGCACGTTCAATCATTTGAAATAGTTCTTCAGTTTTGGTTGTTCGTTCCAGTTTAGTCTTGCATTTCTTTTGTTTTATCCAACTAAGGGCATTGCGACTATCGGAATAGATAGTCATAGATATATTTTTCTGTTTCATCAATGCCAAAGCATGAACAATGGCTAGAAACTCGCCAATATTATTAGTTCCATAAACTGGGCCAAAATGAAAGATTTCTTGACCTGTCAATAGATAGACTCCCCGATATTCCATAGGACCAGGATTACCACTACAAGCCGCATCCACTGCCACACAATTCATATCAAAGTTTTCAGGTAATTGTTTGGGAATGTCCTCTTTTTGGGAAGCATTCTTCCCAATGTAATGAAACGGGGAAGACGCCAAAGCATGCTCTGCTTCTTCTAACGTATCAAAGCTCTTGTATTGTGCACCATCGTAGCCTTTTATCTGTAATTGGCAGTCAGTCCAGGAAGTATAGATTCCTGGACTGACACCTTTCCAAACTACATAATATTTTTTTTTCTTTCCCATAAATAAAGATTCACCACGAAGTACACAGAGTTTCACGGAGTTTTATTGTTCTTAACTAATAATCTGTGAAACTCCGTGTACTCTGTGGTGAGTAATATTACATTCTTTCTGGAACTTCGATTCCTAACAAGCCCATAGCAAGCTTCACAATCTTGCCCACATTCTGGCTCAAAGCCAAACGGAAGACCTTGAGAGCTTCGTTTTCTTCGCGCAAGATGCTGAAGTCATGATAGAACTGGTTGTATTCCTTCACAAGATCGTAAGCATAATTAGCGATAACAGACGGATTATAATCTGTACTAGCCTGCTTTACAGTATTCTTGAAATCAGCCAACATCTGAATCAAGCCTTCTTCCTTAGCACTGAGCTGGAGACCTGCAGGGATAACAACCGGGATTTCGATACCTTGTTCTACCGCCTTACGAAGTACTGACTGAATACGGGCATAAGTATACTGGATAAACGGACCTGTATTACCATTGAAGTCGATGGATTCCTTCGGATTGAAAGTCATGTTCTTGCGAGCATCCACCTTCAAGATAAAATACTTCAAGGCACCGAGACCCACGATGCGAGCAATGTTATCCGCTTCTTCCTGGCTCAAGCCATCAAGCTTACCGAGTTCTGCTGAAGTTTCCTTAGCTGTTTCAATCATAGCAGCCATCAAATCATCGGCATCCACTACAGTACCTTCACGGCTCTTCATCTTGCCTTCCGGCAATTCCACCATACCATAGGAGAAATGAACCAATCCCTTACCCCATTCGAAACCAAGCTTATCCAAGAGGATAGACAATACCTGGAAGTGGTAATTCTGTTCGTTACCTACCACATAAATCATCTTGTCGATAGGAAAATCCTGGAAACGGAGTTTGGCAGTACCGATATCTTGAGTCATATATACCGATGTGCCATCGCCACGGAGCAAGAGCTTGTGGTCAAGACCTTCAGCGGTCAAGTCGGCCCAAACCGAATTGTCTTCCTTACGGAAGAAAAATCCCTTTTCAAGACCTTCCATCACCTTTTCCTTACCTTCGAGGTAAGTCTGTGATTCGTAGTAAATCTTGTCGAAACCAACACCCATCTGAGCATATGTTTCATCGAAACCGGCATAAACCCAGTTGTTCATCTTTTCCCAAAGACCACGTACTTCCGGATCATTGGCTTCCCACTTGCGGAGCATTTCACGAGCTTCAAGCATCAATGGAGAATTAGCTTCAGCCTTTGCCTTTGCTTCTTCTTCGTTCAAACCTTCTGCTTGGTATTGAGCCATCAACTCCTTCACTTCCGCCTTGTAGTGCTTGTCGAAAGCTACATAGTAATCACCAATCAGGTGGTCACCCTTCTTTCCGCTTGATTCCGGAGTTTCACCATTACCATACTTCAACCAAGCCAACATGGACTTACAGATATGGATACCACGGTCATTCACGATATTGGTCTTCACTACCTTATTGCCATTGGCAGCCATCACATTCGCCAAAGCCCAACCGAGGAGGTTATTACGGACGTGTCCCAAGTGCAAAGGCTTATTGGTATTCGGCGAAGAATATTCAATCATCACAAGCGGAGAGTTTTCATCTGCCTTAGTGATACCATATTCTGCATCGGCATGGATGCTGTTCAAGAGTTCAATCCAGCAATCCGAAGCAATGGTGAGATTCAAGAAACCTTTTACTGCATTGAAATCTGCCACCAATTCCGGTGCGTTCTGCTTCAAATATTCACCGATTTCTTGTGCTGTAGGTTCCGGTCCCTTCTTACTCATCTTCAAGAACGGGAACACAACAAGAGTCAGATGACCTTCAAATTCCTTCTTGGTCTTCTGAAGTTGTACCATCTTTTCAGGTACTTCCTGACCATAAAGTGTATTCAATGCCGCAATCACCGTTGCGGTCAGTTTTTGTTCGATATTCATAATTTAAGCGCTTATTTTCAATTGAATTGCAAAGATAGCGGTTTTCTTTGATATTTCCCCCAAACCAAATCGACTATTCAAATATTATTTGTAATTTCGCCGCTTCAAATTTTATCGTTTACGTGAGAGAGTATATGACAACCTATTTTGAAAAGCTAAGCGCAGGCATTACAAGTTTCAGTGATTTTATATGTGGATACCCCATGTTTTTGCTGCTCATCGGGGGTGGTTTGATTCTTTTTTGTTATTCTAGAGCCGTTTCCATTCGCCGTATTGGACACTCCATCAAGGCTTTGGCACATTCTGAGAGTAGTGGCGAAGGGCAAATCAGTTCATTCCAGGCATTGATGAGTGCCATTGCCTCAACTGTTGGCATGGGAAACATTGCGGGCGTAGCCATTGCCATCACAGTGGGTGGTCCCGGCGCTATTTTCTGGATGTGGGTAAGTGCCATTGTAGGTATGTCTACCAAGTTCTTTGAAGGAGCCTTGGCTATCATGTACAAAGGGCATGATTCTGCAGGCCAACCACAAGGAGGTGTCATGTATATTCTGGAAGAAGGACTGGGCAAACGTTGGCGTCCATTGGCCATCTTCTTTGCCATCGTGGGCTTGATTGGAACACTTTGTGTAATGCAGGCCAATCAGTTGGTAGAGTCTGTAACTACGGTGTTTACTACTCCGATGGGCATCGAGAATACTTTGGGCTTGCGTTTCATCATGGGAATGATTATCGCCGTGATTGTAGGTTGTGTCGTGATTGGAGGCATCAAACGTATCTCGGTCATTTCATCTAAGATTGTACCCGTCATGGTAGGGTGCTACATGTTGTTGGTACTTGCCATCATTTTGCTTAACCTTGACAAGATACCGGGTGTCATTGCTTCTATCTTCCATTCAGCTTTCAGTTTCGAAGCAGGATTGGGAGGTTTTATTGGTACAGCCCTCACGGGTGCCCGTCGTGCTGCTTATGTCAACGAGGCTGGTGTAGGTACGGCTTCGATGATGCACGGAGCTTCGCGCAATGACAATCCGATACGTGAAGGTTTGATTGCCATGATAGGTCCTGCCATCGATTCCGGTTTGGTGTGTACGCTTACCGCTCTTCCTATACTTATAGCAGATGATTATGCTTCGTCAGAAGGTGTCAAGGGACTGTATATCGCCCTTCGTTCATTCGAACATCTACTCCCTGGCTATGGTCAATACCTGCTCATGGCGATGGTCTTCTTCTTTGCCTTCTCCACCATGTTCTCCTACTCCTACTATGGATTGAAGTGTACAGGCTATCTGTTCGGAGCCCATAGAGCCAAGTATTACAACTACTTCTACTTGGTGATGATTGTCGTGGCCGCTATGGTTCCGCTGGGTGTAGCCGTGGCCGTGATGGATTTAGCCTTTGCCTTTATGGCGGTGCCAACTATGATTGCCTTACTCTCATTGGCTCCCCGTGTCAAGAAGCTGATGAAAGAATATTTCAAGTGATTAGCCATTGATTACTCTTCTCTTGAGAAATCAATGGCTCGGTTGATGTAATCCAGAAATGGCTTGGTTGTAGCAAACTTGGCAGCTATACGTTTTGCCAAATCCTCGCCTTCCCAAAAATCATCATCCGGCATACTGGTGAGGCAATAATACTTCAAACGAAGGTATTCCGAATAGGGTGCATCCGCAGGGAAGCCTTTAGGGTTACGCTTCAAGGCTCCCTCCTGCTCCAAGCTGAATGAAGCATCGGCTTGCTTCACCACTTGGTCGAAATCCCCGTCTCCGTTCACAATGTCTTCGCGAAGAACCTTCAGCACTTCCGGGTCGCAACAATAGTCCCCTGCCGCCAACATGTGACAATAGGGATAACAATCATCTCCTCCCGTACTGATGTGGAAATAATATCCCGAGTTGCCCGACTTCTTCCCACCTTTGGCTATGAAAGCCCCGAAGTGACATTTGTACGGACTCTTGTCGGACGAGAACCGGACATCCCGATAGATTCGGTAGGTACAATCCTTCGGAGTAAGGTTGGCTATAGCCGGATCGAACATAGATATTTCCTCGATGACTTCTTCCACCAATTCATGAAAACGGGCTTGATGTTTCAAGAACTCGTCCTTGTGGGCATTGAACCATTCGCGATTGTTATTGGCTTGCAACTGACGGAGGTATGTGATGATTGCTTTCATACGTTTCATTATTCTTTTTTAAGACAGGACAAAAATAATCATTTTCATTCAAAGGATAGCATAATAAGACTCAAATGAAATGACTTTCACTTTATCACTTGCGGCATTCCAACTGGTAATCAAGCCGTTGGAGTGCCGCAAGTGTGTTTATTTCCAATCCCTTACCGAATCTTTACATAATCCTCTTTATCCATACAATAAAGTCCTTCGCCTCGGTCACCGTTTTCCAAATCCGTCAGCTCCACCTTGAAGGTCAGATAGGGTAAATCTTCCCGCGATTGTTTGGGTATATCTACTGTAAGCAAATAAGCATTGCAGTATTCATCCGTTTTCAGATATTCCTTGATTTCTTGTTTCATTAAGACGGGAACTTCCTCACCATCTATCCATATTTTGATAGACAAATGTTCCGGATGTGGTGCCCATTGACATTCTTTTCCTCGCTCCTTCGCATCCAATTTCATCCAAGCCAAACTACGTGTCAGGCTAATCGGTCGGACATAAATCTGATATGCAGGAGTAGCGCCAGGTATGCGGAAAGCCCGAAGGCCGTATGCTTCCATCCGGTGATAACGTATATCTAATGTTGTGTCCCTATCGGCAACAAAGTCCCATGCCCAAAACTCCAAACGATAATCTTCTTCTTCCAGTTTTCTCTCTTGCATGGCTACAGAAGCATACGAAGGCATATGGATAGCAGCTACGCTTTGATATTTTCCTTTCGGGACACGGGCTGTGTAATATCCTTCCTTGTTGGTGAAGACTTCCATTACATTTTCAAACGATGGTGCTTTCCACCAAATGCTGCAACTATCTATGGGATGACCTTCAAAGTCGGTTACACGTCCAGTGATTGTTACGGTTTCTTTCCCCTTGTCTTTAGTCGTGGAGTGATGGCATCCTGTCAGGTCCAATAGACAAACTACTGACAGTAATGCGATTACAAATTTTCTCATTTGTTTATTTATCATTATTGAAACAATCCATCTTCCACGAAGAATGATACATTCTTCAATTGTGTTTTATCCGTTTTACCATCTTTTACGATTTCAGGAATGACAAGACCTTGTTCCTTTATCAACAAATCTATGATGTCCCACATCACCTCGTGATACAAGATGACAATACCCAACTTTTCATTCTTTATGCCATAATCAGCCAACAACGTGCCCACATTATTTTTCATTCCCGTACTGATAGTTGTTTTCAGAACATCTATCAAACGATGAAAATCATTCTCTTCTTTCTTTATTATAGGGATAAGAAGATTACCTTCATCATCCGTTAATCCGTATGTCCATAATTCTCGGATGTATTCTTCACTTACAATTTTGCCATACTCCGCTATTTCCTTTGCATACTCACGCATCTTTTGATGCCCCGGCACAATCTCACTTGTCACACCGTATGTAACTACCAAATTTGAATTACCGTATGTATTGGTTCCCATCTCAAGACCTTCGCGATAATCATAAAGCAACCAATAACAACCGCTCCAAGTAGCATGATTATTGATTTCCTCAAAAAGAACCAATTCTGTCCACATCTGTCCATCCAACAAATATGAAAATATCAAAGAAGCCGTATTATCCTTAAAACCCATCTTATCTATTTCCTTCATCAGCAATTGGAAGTCAGATTTAGCGATTGTATAGACTTTATCAGCTACCTGTTTGCTATATGCTCTCAACCCATCGGTCTGACTCTTGTCAAGAATAGGGACAACTGTATGCCATTTCTTACCTTCTTTCTCAATCAAACCACCAATTTCAAGCAACATTAATTGACTTTTTGTACATGGAATACCCATAGAATTCAATTCAGCCTGCGTGTAAGGCGTACGAAGTGTATAAAGAATATCCCAATTATTGTCTGGACGTACATAATTGGCAGGTTGGTGGGTTTTAACGGAAACGAAGGCCGTTTCATTCCATTCTTGATAGGGACGAATTTCTGTTTGTGCAGATACTGCAATTGTTGCTCCAGTAAGCAGTAACGACAAAAACGATGATTTTATCTTCATAATTCTAAACATATGTTGTTTCAACAAAAAAGCGTGAACTGTATGCCACACTCTTTACTTGAAGGTTGTAGGAAACCATAGATGCAGATGTAACAATAGCAGCCCACGCTATATGCGTGAGAACCACTATGCTATCCTTGCATC
>SUXY01000064.1 GCA_015060705.1 Bacteroides sp.
CCAATGTAGGAAGTGACATAACATCCCGTTCAACCGTTTTTGAATTTCCTTTTTTCTTGGTGGCCTTATAGTCCATTGAATACCAAGAAATACGACCACCCTGATAACGGTCTCCTTCTAATTCATTATTGCCAACTTCAGCCGACAACTGATAACAAAGATCTCTTTGTTGCCAATATGAGCTAACCGAATCTGCCGGAAAATATTTCTTCTCAAACCAAGTTACATAATCGTATTTTATCTTACTATCCAAAACAAAGACCAATATATCCACCGGTTTTTTCGTTCCGGAAGTAATGTCCTCATAAAGTTTATATCCATCAAAAATTTTACCACGATAGGAATGAACAAAAGATTGCTGACGACTATTCAGTGATTGTTCAAAAGCCAACGTAGCCTCATGCCCTAAAACAGGATTACATGATTCCCACTCAATAGGCCAAGTCTTCATGGCCATCTCACGGAATAGCTTGATTTCCGAGCGGGTTTTCATCCCCGAATGACGAATCAAATCCATGAAATAAACTGCCGCCTCAATACGTGCCATCAAGTCTATTTCCGGATTCATACGTTCCACAATCGGTTCCAAAGGATCTTGTTGACAATCATCCTCTTTAATCCGACATTTTACTGACATTGCTGTACCGGTATCATTTCCTCGGAATTCACCCATTTGCCATTGGCGACTTAACATCCACAACGGATCATGCATCCGCATACGCAACGCTTCAGTCCAATTCCCATTGGTAGTTCTTCCTTCCTTACGCTCTCCGAACTCTAAATCAAAACTATATTTTTTATCCTCAGTCGTACTGACATGATTCTTTATATAATTGGTTACATTTGTTATCATCCTTCATCCAGTTATTAGTTATTACCCATGTCCTTATATTCCATCAACGGGAAAATACCGCTCAACCATCGTTGATTACTAATCATTTCCGGATTGACTGCACGACACTTCGCCATATGTATAGCACTCTTCATCGTGTTCAACATCATTCTATCCGACCAACATTTCCAATTCTTCTCATTCGCATAAGAAGAAACTGCCAGTAACAAGGTCTGAGGTGCTTCTGCATCCGGTTGGTCATAATTGAATGCAACAGCCGCCGTCTGATTTTGATAAGGGATACGTTCAATCCAATGATCAACGACAATACCCGCCATTTTCGGCTCATCCTCCATCATCGATTCAGCCATCGTACCAGGATTCATTACCATATAGACAAAGGCATCTTTTACCAAGCTACCATCGCTCACCTGAGTACCAAGCCATTCTTGCTTTCCTTCGCTATTGGCCGGGAACTGTACCGGAAGAACTTCAGGCACATCCAAATCATTACATTTGCCATACATACGCAACTGATGCAGATACATCATCGGTTGTTCCACGGTTGCCATATCCGAGAGGAAACGTTCCATACCCATGGCATCTATATTGCCAAAACAATTGGTCGAACATTGTCGAAGCAGTTCTTTCCCATCTACCATCTCATCCGGACGGAATGCAGGAACAAGCAAGAAATCAGCAACCAACAAATGACGGATAGCATCCATATAGACTGTATGATTCTTTTCCGTTGCTTTTTCTACCATCGCTTTCGCTTCGTCTGATTTCAACTGCAAGTTACTATATACATGATTCATTTGCTGGAAGAAAGCATGTTGTCTTCCCACGGTAGCCAACCATTCCTGATTGTTTGCAATCAACTTCTTCCCACCCATCAAAAGACCATCATCTACACCGTCCAATGCAGCAAACTGGCCTAATCGGAAACAATCCACCATGAGCTTTACAGCTTCCATCATAAACTCATCCGGCATCGCCACCCGATTGTAATCCGGCTTTGTTGAATCCTGTACAATCGCCTGTTCGTTCAACAAGCGCTGCATCTTTTGCAACAATTCATTAACACGCTTCATAGTCCAATCATAGGTAGACGATAAAGAATCATACACCGCTTGACTGGCATGTCCTGTTTCCTTCACCATATCTTCGTTACGGAGCATACGTGATTCGGCCAACAGACTACGCATGTCATCTGCCACCAACTGCACTTCCTGAAGGGTCCAATCTACTGCTCCCATGGAACGGTCTATCTGCGGATATACACCTTCCTTTACCCAATAGAGAGTTTTCAACAAACGATCGAAAGCCGTAACATTAGCCGACAAGTAAACCATTTCTGAAGCACTGATACCCAAATCGCCCAAAGAACGATAGTCAAGGACAGAATTACCCTTTTCAGCATCCGATGCAAAGGCCACTCCAATCTCTGCCGGTGTTCCCAACATTTGCGTAATCCAAGCATTCACCTTCGGCTCTACATTCGAAAGGATATCCGATTCCTTTGATTGAGCTTCCACATCCAGAGCTACCACCATGTGGCCATCAATCTGTGCACTGGTAATAGGAATGTTAACCACATCAGGCATCGGAATATTTCTCATCTCTTCCATCGCTTGCATCAAGGCATCCACAGCATCCGTGTTACCTTGAGTCAATTTGTACACGCTTTCCGAAAGAACCACATCCGTCAGTGCGTCATATTCATCATCTATCCGGTCAATCAATTGCAACAATGTTTGATACTTCAGAGTGGCATTCAAGCCATCAAACAATCCAAGGCCCTTCAACCAGTTCAACTTATTATCCGCTTTACGGTAAGCCTCCAATAATGACGCTCCGTTCAAAACCGTTATATCATCGGCTGTTTTTCCATCTATTTTCTGTGACACCAAAGGGAACATACATCTTAATGGATAAATACAAGCATCCAGTTCACAACGACTGTCTTTCTTATACGTTTCATGAATCAACCGTTCCAAATCACTACCCAAAACACAACCTACAGAAAGTCCATTCCGTATTCCCTCAATGATACGAATAGCCGAACGAACTCGTTCCGAAGACAAGTTCACACTCATGCTGTAATCCCTGTCCTTATTTCTCAAACTATTATTGTATGAGCTGCGAAGCACCGCTCCAGTAATAGCCTGATTGACAGAAGGCGCCAATATATATTCATCTTTTCTCTCTTCATCCTTCTTTACCGATTCCTTCAAGTTGAAAATCCAACCAAAACATCCCAACGATAATTTATGACCGTTCTTGTCAAGACTGGTACGTATCTTATAGTTAAGCAAGCCCATCAACCAAGCATCCAATCGATAATTGAACAAGTCAAAGAATTCGAGAATACATTGTCTAAGTTTTTCATCACTGGCTTCTTCTTGTGTAATGTCTTTACGTAAGGCCTTCATAAGCTGAGGGAACTGAGGACTTTCACCACTCATGATAACACTAGAAGCAACACCATCGTCTTCCGTATCCAGCAAAGGAACGCTTTGGTAATTCAACAAATATTCCTTCAAGTCTTCCTTTTTGAGCTCCTTAAACCTTTTTTCTATTTTTCCGAGATTATTAAAATAAGGGATAGAGGTGTTGAACACTTTAACCAAAGAATCCAACTGCTTTTCTGTTACCTCGCCTCGGAAATATTCCGGATTGATCAGACTAGAAACCAACATCTTACGCTTCCAAACCACAGATGTAGCTGGTGTACTATTCAAGATATTCAGATAATCCTCATCGTTCAGATCCGAATATTTACTTCCATCATAAGCCACTTTTTCATTCACAAGGGTATTCCAATAATGAGTAAGATGCACAAGAACAGCCTTTAACATTGCAAGCTTATCGGAAAATTTCAATTTACGAAAATCGCAGATAGGCAAAACACCGTATGGTTGGTTACCTACACGGAAAAATGGATAGGCTCCACGAGGAAGCACATCATTCGTAAAGAATTCAGCCAATACTTCATTATCCTTCAAGACTTTGAGCAATGGATAATCCTGACTCAACGCATCCAACATACATCCATTGACTTTTCTCGCAAGGCTTACCTCGTTCTTGGCAGAGGTGTCACGCTCATCAAAATCCGAAAGTATATTGTCTGTCAATCCCAATAATTGTTTTAAGATATATGCATCTTCCTCCACCTTCGGAGATTTAGGATTCACACAACGTTCTGCTGCCACCTTAAAACGTTCTTTTTGGGCTTCCAACGACGTGTCATACTTATGTGATTCATCCTCTGAAGTCAAGATATTGGTTGGCATATCCGAATTCAATAATCCGAACGACTGCTTACTATACACACGGTTTGTTATCAAATCCTGTAAGATACGTCCACATTCATCTTCCGATGCATCATGAATACCATACACATAAATGGAATCAAAATCAAACACACGTTTCTGGCGATTAGGCCCTTGCTGAAACATCTTCAAAGGAACCGTGATAGCCATCCCCATTCGTTCAGCTTCCTCATAATCAGTCATCCAACGTAAGTTTCCATTCAGATATAACTGAGCCATTTTCTGACTTTTCTTTTCATCGACAGCGTCTTCCAAATGGTTCAAATCCAATCCGACCTGCAACTGAGAAGGCAATCGATGTCCATAACGCCAGATGGTATATTGCTTTCCTTTTGTAACATTCAGATTAGCATGAAGGATAAATCGGTTAGGCATCAAATCGGTAACAGGAACACTAAACAACTCGTCAGACTGTTTATCCTCCTCAAACTTGAATTTCTTTTTATCATCCTTGAACAACTTGATAAAATCCTCTAATTTCTTTCTTCTCTGATGGTAGTCAACCCTTACAAGCTCCAAACGCTTATAATTACTCTTGCCTGGGAAACACTGTCTAAGGATATAAGCCGCCCGATGTGGTTCATAAAGATCACAGATTCCTAACCAAAGTGACGAACGGTATTCCTTATCAGTTGTAAACACATACTTCAGCCAGAAATCCTTTCCTACTTCAAACTCTTCCTTGCTCAAGGGTTTTATCATTTGAGTAATGGCTACCACATCTGGATATATACGTACGCATAAACACTTTTCTTCTACCTTATAGTCCATGTGTGAACGATGAAGGGTATGATCATTTTCATTCACATAATCAAGCTTCAAATCCAAATCCAATCGGCGGTTCATCAAATTCAACAGTCCTACTACCCATTTTTTCTCAGACTTGTAATTGAAATAGGTATTTCGACAAAGGGCATTGATTTTCTGGACATTCTTTGTTTTTGATGTACCGATATAACAACGCAAATACAAGTGCATCAATGATGAAGCTAATACGGTATATCGTTTTAATTGAATTTCCTTATTCCCTTTTTGATCCAAAACGATTCTCTTCCGGATGAACTTCTGTTTCAATCCTTCGAAATCTGTTCTCCGCCATGCAGGAATAAATGTATTCTCTACAAACTTTTTCAAGTTTTCAAAAGCTATATCATAGCTCTTCTGCACACCTTCATATTCGGGGAATCTTTTATATAATTGTCGATAATAATACTTTTTAAGAAGTTCATACACATTTACATTCAGCTCTTTCCATATCTTCAAACAGGCTTCCAACTTATTAATTTGATCCGTATTCAAAAGACCCTGAGGAATCCGTTCAATCTCCTGCCCCATACCAGTCATAAAATGGTAGCATTCTTTGAAGCGTTTTAGACCTGTACGCAAATATATCGTCTGTGAATAAGCCGCATCTTGATGCATACGTCTTATTCCATCAAAAGGCGGATTGTCGATGGTATCCTTCAATTTTCGGGTCATCTTTTCCAGCTTATTCAGGAAAAGTGTGGTTTTCTTATCCACAATGGAAGGAGAAGTGGTTACTTTTTCCAACAATGTCCGCAAAGGTTCCCATGCAGTTTTGGTACTTTCTGTCGGTAAATACCCTCCTATTTCCTTCAACAAGATACGCAACAGTGCCTTGTCTTCCTTATAAATCAAATCCAATCCTTCCAACTCCTTTTTCAGCAAAGCTATTTTTTTCAGGATTTTCTCTTCGGGTGAGGATTTCACTAATCTCAAGACAGCCCAAACAGCACAGAATGTATAATACACCCTATCCGGTTCATGAATATCATCCAACAATTTTTGGTCCTTAAACTTCGTTTCCAGACGAATAGGGAAAAGCAAGAACGAGGTATCCGCTCTTCTCTCAGTCAGTTTTCGACAGTTTTCACCACGAAGAGCATATTGATAGTTTATCATAATATCACTTATTATCTAATTATTAGCTTCTATTCTTTAATGGTATCGCATAAATCTGAGGAGTCACAACCGCAAATTCCCCTGAAATGGAATTGCTTCCTTTTACCCGCTCAAACTGAAGAGACAATGGTTGTTGCTCAAAAGTCAAATAATAACCGGCAAGAGCATTTGACTGAAGATTATTGAAACCTACCAAAAGGATTTCATCAGTTAGCCAGGAACTCATACAAGGCGTCAGTTCCTTTTTCAACAGACCGCCAACTTTCTTGGATAAATAAACACTCGCACTCGGATAGGATTGCATCAATTCACCACGAATGACAAACACCAACATTTCGTTCTTTCCAACCATGTGGTTTTGCCCCAAACATCCCTTCCATTGATGCAAAGGCTTTACATCGTAATACTTGTCCAACTGTCCTTTGTCCGGCAAGTCTTCCTGATCCCAAAACTTCCGGAAGTAAGAGCCACGTTGATCCGTAGGATATTCTCTCCACAACAATTCCTGCCCCATCTCCGTATTCATACCCATCAAGAGCGCCTCTTCAAATTGCGGATTTGTACGGAAATAAGTAATGGAATCCTTCAACAAACTAGCCGCAGACGGAACCACATAACTAGCAGAGTATTCACGCAGATAATAGAAAGTCGGCTCCAGAAAGTCAGGATAAGCCATAACCGGATACTTACTATCCAAATTAGCAGACAACTGATTATCTTCTGTATAACCATATTTAGCCAAGATTTCGTTCACTCGGTTTTCACCGATAGCATCCGGATTTATTGCTTCAGGATTTTCTTCTTCACAAGACTCATCAGCCTTCAAATCCATCTTTAACTGTTCCTTCAAGTGAGATTTTGACTTTTCCAAGTCCTTTTTTACAGATTGCCAATTAGGAGATTCATCATCAATAATCTTCTCCCAAACCTCAGTCGAGAACAAAGCGCTCAATTCTTTTACCGTAATTCCGCTTTTCACACTTTGTTCCTGCTGATTTATCGGTATCATCTCTTTACTAGCATCCAACAAGTTGTCCGCCGAGACTTGGTGTCTATATATACTGGCCGTTTGCAAACTTCGATTAGCTACATCCATCAACAAGACCTTGTTCTTTTCCGTTGCTTTGCTCTTTTGTGCTTTCGCTGAATATTTAGTTGTCGCCTTTTCGCTTACCTGCTTCATCTGGTAATATTCACGGATAGCTTGATTCAGTTGGTTGATTTTTTCCACTTTCTTCCAAGCACGGTTCACAAACTGCTCTTGATTCTTTTTCACAATGGTACTACCCATACCAGCTGCAACTCGGTTTTTCAATTGGAGGTTCACTTCTTTCACCACATCTATTTGATTGTTGGCAAACTGTGCTTGAGTCGTTAATAAATGACGAGCTCCATAAACAGGAGGTACAATCCACGGATCCTCCTCCATATTAATCTCACCTGTTTCATTTTCCTTCAATACCGGATTCAACTCCAACAAATCTTTCAAAGCTTCAGTATATGAGTTATCTTCCTTCCGAGGCTCCGGATTCTTTTTATCCAACATAAGAGCGGCAGGAACATCCACCACCTTTTCCTCATCAAAATGGACATCACCTAATCCCGACTGACTGATATCTACATCCAAATATGCCTTCATCTGGTCATATTCTTTTTCACCAGTAAAAAAGAGCTGAGAAGCTAAAGTCTTAAAATCAGCTTTCACTATTGACGTGTGGAACTTCCATTTAAAATATACCGGAAATGTCAATCCATCCGGACGCTGATTCTGGTTCGCCAAAAGGTTTTCCCAGGCACACTTTCCCAGCCTCACATCATCGACAGACAGGCCCAATCCCACCAAACGTCCCAATTCATAAGTTGGTATCAATAACGCTACATAAGTACTATTCTCTTCCAGTGTACTGGTACACAGAATACAAGAGATACCACAATCCGGATTTTCATCAAGCAAATCATTCACATTTTCACGGGTTACTTCCACCGCTGAATCTATCTGTACGTGTGCAACATTAAACAATAGCTTGGCATTCGGAAATATCTCTCCATATCTTTCTTCCGAACCAATCTGTAAAGTAGCCAACTTCGTACCATTCGAGTTCACGTGAAATGAGACCTCGTCTTCCTTGACTGCAATCAACGTCATCCAAGGTCTGAAATCCGCATCAGTCGTGGCCACCGGTGTATATCTCCATGGCAAATCTTCTTCAAAGAATTCAACATAAGGTAAATAATCTTTAAACAAACGAGTTTTGGCACCTTCTGGTGGTGAAATACGACTGATTGCATTCTTCTGTACCGACTTCACGTCAGCAGGGCCCATCAATTGAATTTCTTGTCCATCCAAGAGTTTTTCCACACGGGTATCATCAAACTTCTTGTTCAATTCAACACCAAGATTTACCTTCAAAGTTGCACGATGCCGCTTCAGTTGTCCACTGGAAGTTATACTATTGGACAACCCTTTCCGGTAATAGGGTAATACATATATTTTAGCCATTGTTCTATCATTATTTAAGAGCGTCCAACAAATCTACATAACGTTCGAAAGCCGCTTTGCTTATCTTTGGGTATGCCACTCTCTTGTTAGTATTATCGCTTACATTCATTCTCATTTCCTGCTCAGATGCTACGGTTTCTGAAGATTCTGAAACCTTATATTCACCTATTGTCACTTCATATTCCTCTAGATGAATGGTTTGATTGGAACCAAATTTACGTCCACCTTCTTTGATGAATCCACTATTATAGCTCACATACGATGGGGATTTCAACTTTTCCCGATGTGACATCAAATAATACAAAGCCGGCGCAAATTCATTGTCCATCAAATTTTCGTCATCCAAATCCATGCGGTCATCCTCTACTTTGATGTACTTGATTCGAATCTTGTTATAATCTGTCGGTACCGCATTGTTGCACATATCCAGGTTCTTTTCCGCCATTGGAACAATGCTTTGATTGAACGACAAGTTACCTATTGGCAATACAGCAAGACCTTCTTCCGATTCTGAATTGAACAAACAAACTTCTCTGTCTTTCAGTCCTCCCTCACCTTGCATCCAATTGGAAGGATTCTGAAGTTCTGCTTCCAACAATGGAAGTACTTCAATCAGCTTTTCCGGCAATTGTGGTTTGCTGTCACCCCAAGTAATATCAAACCCGATTTCAATTGGAATCAACAAGAACCAGAATTTAGCATCTCCCTTGGCATTCCAAGGAGCCGGTCCGGAAAGTGACAGTCCTAAATCAATGCTGAGCAACTTCCAAGAGCCACATACTACAGATACCCCTGCTTCGATAGAGAACATAAACAAGAATGGATCGAACTGGAACAAAGCATCAAAGCCTGCATACCCCCTAATTCCAAATTTGTTCCAACCGACACAGATATCAAGATGTGCCCCAATCTGGAAGGAATTGGAAGTAACTGCCAAATATGCTTCCAACCCGACTTTCAACAGACTATAATCCAATTTCAATGCCATCCGTTTCATATCAGAAACCAACATGCCCTCTTCTGGTGTATAATTCGGATGGAAACCACCAATAGACAACAAGAAGCCCTTAGTATTTCCTCCCCAGAAGAGTCGGAAAGCCATATCACCTTCCAACTTAATGCCTACAATTTCTGAATCAACAATAGAAGCATCGAACCAAATACCCTCCTCAAAATTAATACCACCGGCAAAGTAAACATTGATACGTATAATGTCCGTATCCTTAATACCTACTTTCAATGCGCCAACAATAATAATTTCAACCGGATTAGGCAACTGCAACATCAACCCAAAATTACACTTCACCACAGGCTCATAACTGATTTGCGCCAACAATCCCAAAAAGAATTGTCCTTCTTTCGACGGGAAAATGTTTTCGCAAGCCTGTTTCATTTCTGCCAAATGATCCGCTACATTTTCCACAAAGAATACACTATCCAATGTTCCTTGTCTCACGGCCTGAGTAATGGCATTACGGTCAAGCATACGTTGTAATCCCAACGCACCTCCAATAGCAGTCAGAGAGAAGCCCATACCTAATGGTATGCCAGGTGAGAATCGGGCAGAAATCATGGCTACCAAGCTAAAGAAATGACCTTCCAAAGTTCCCAAATCTGCTAAAAGAAGTGCTGACACACCAAACTTGTCTATCACATCCAGCTCTAGTACACCTAATAATTCACCTGTGTCTTCCTGATAAGATACCATACCAGCCCCCTTCACGGCTACCGTATCGATCGATATACCAATTCCTTCCGGAAATTTAAAGTTGAATCCAAAATCCCAATCGCCTAGGCTGAAATCAGGTTTCACCACATTCAGATTCATGCCTAATCCCAAATTCTCAAACGAGAAGTTGACAGCCTCCAGATTGACAGAGAAAGTTGAACCAAGTCCCAAATTCAAGGTACCCCAATCGTTCTTCAGACTACCCAAATCGACTCCCAAATTCTGTAAATTAAGAGCTCCCAATTTCAAGTTGGAACAATCAATATCATAATGGAAGCTATAGCCACCTCCCAACTTAAATCCATGCAAGTAATCATAGAGTACACTCAACGTGAACTTAGCTGCGATATCGTCTTTCAATACTTGCTTGAAGAATTCATTATGACGAAGTTTTAATATAAACTCTACATCTTCCAATTTGGTCAAGTACCCGACAGAAAAGCCATCAACATGCTTATCATTATCCTGCAAATTTAAAGCAGAGACGACATCCGACGGATATTCATGGTTATAAAGCAAATATAATGTTTGTGGATAATTTCCCACATTGATATCCAAATACTTAGTAGCCAACAATCTGGCTGGACCAGCCTTTTTCGTAGTATCTACACCATTGTTCCGGCTAAACTTGGCCATGAAGAGTCCATCCAAACTTTTGGTAGAGCCCAATCCATGAAATACAGAAGTAATTCCCTTTTCGGCATTCTTTTCTGTCATACAGAAACCGAGACTACGATCGGACACTTCCTTGTCCGTTCCGATAGCGTCACCAATACCTCCTTCCAACTCAATCTTGAAGAAATGGTTTTCACCCATAGTAAATACCACTCTCAAGTTTCCGCGTAAATGCAAGATGAAGTAAAGCGCCGGTACACCTTCTTCCTCCTCTTCTTCGTCATCTTCAAGAAGAGCCAATGCTGTATTTTCACCTTCCAAGGCATCAAATTCGGCCTCCGCTTTCTTGCCATATACCCCAACAAACATGAATAATTGCAAGGTAAGATAATAGTTCAAATCTACATCTTCACGTTCTACAGCATCTTCCCCATTATCCGGTTTCAAATTGAGCAAAGTTACATTACACATACGATTATCCAAATCATAAGTATATGTTACATCACCCAACAAATCAGTAAAGGCATTTTCCGGCAGTTCCGGCAAATCAGGCAGAATATCCAGGACCTTATCCTTGACATCTTCTGGAATACCTTTATAAAGTGCAACCACAAGTTTAATAATTTGTTGCACACTCATATCGCTCTGTACAAAATCCAAGGTAGCACTAACCATGCTTTGAGCCATATTAATATAATAATAAGGAATCTCAATCGGATCACCATCAGTACGATGGAAAGTAAGTCGCAACTCTTCGAATTCACTCTTTATCGTCTTATCCTGACTGATAATGGTCAGTACAGCAGGTAATTGGTTAAGGTTAGTGATACGTCCATCCGGTAATACCTCCTTTACCTTTGCCTCCAATGCCGTACTCTTACTGATTACATTCTTGACTGCCTTAACGAATTCTTGTTGCGCCTTCTGCAAATCACGCAATACCGGCAATTTTTCGAAGAGTGTTTCCTTGGCTTCTTCAATATCCTCTCTAATTTCAGTAATGCCTTCAATAAGACTACGTAATACCTTACGGATAATTTCTTTGATACAACGCAGAATCTGTCCCTTGATATGATCAATAAGCGGCATGATGACCTGCGTCTTGATATTCTTCCATATATTAGAAGCCAATTCTTCAAGCCCATCCACAAATGCAGTAGCCAAGTTCTTCAACAATTCCTGAGCACCATTCTTCAATTGTTCGATCAAATTAGCAGGAAGTTCCTTGATTTTTTGGAAAACTTCCTTCATCTTTTCAAACAAAGATTTCACGTTCGCAATTACCGCATGGATATCTTCCAGAATTGCCTTAGCCTTTTCGCTCAACTGCCCACCTACTTCTTCAACCTGGTTTGCAAATTTTTCAAAACTCTTTTTGAAAGTATCCACCATTGTTTCGTTTAACTTGTCTTTCAAATTCTGGTATTCTCTCAACAAACGGGCTGTCAAGTTGGAGAATATCGTTTGAAGCGTTTTCTTGAAACTGGTGAAAAAATATTCCGGATTCGGCAAAACTACATCATCTACTGCTGTATGGACAATCGTAATATAGTCATTGATATTCAGTTCATTTTTCAACTGTTCCTTCACCGAAGCCGAATCATTGAACAATTTCATCGCTCCTTCTTTCGATATGAGACCAGTAATATTACCCATATCATTCTTGAATTCCTCCTGCAATTGAGAGATCAGGTTATCCAAACGCGACTTCCATACATCTATATCCGTTACGGTCTTTACACTCTTTACCACTCCATATGCCCATAACTGCAAAGGCTGGATAGCTTCTTCCTGAACTATTCCCAACACGTCAGGGAATGCAGTACCAAATACATCATCATATGAAGGCATAGCCATAGCCAATTGCAATTGAGGAACTTCCTTCTGCAAGTTGTATACATTTATATTCAATCGCTTCAACGAAGATACCAATTCATTTTTCTCGTTGGACAATTCCACAAACGGAGACAAGTCGATATCGATCTTTGCCTTCTTGAAGGAATCCGAAACAGCATCCACCAATGGTTCAGCCAACGAATTCTTGATCGCTTTAGGCAAATTGAAAGAAGGCATCTTTCCGACAGCATTCCGAATTTCTTCGACAGCATCTCCCAACAAAGAGTCAGCTTGGTCACCAATATCACCCACGGCATCTTCCACTTTATCACCCACCTCGTTCAAACCATCCTTTATTGATTGAGTCAATTCTTTGGCTTTGTCATCAATGTTTTGCAATACTTCCTCCACATTTTCTTTACATGTAGAGCCTACTTCCTTCAGTTCTTTGGCTATATCTTTTATCTCAGCACTTAATTCCGAGCCTATTTCTTCCAATTGGTCCTGAACAACAGATACCACTTCTTTAACAGCCCCTTTCACCTCATTCAATACATCCGACATCTTTTCTTTCAAGGCAATTGCCATTTCCTTCAGCATATCAATCACCTTTCGAATGGTAGTAATCAGAGGTTGGAATTTTGCCCAAATATCTTGTGCAAAATCCTTCAGCTCGTTGACCAACTGAATCAAACGACGTTGCAATTTTTTGAGCAAATCTTCCAAAAGCCCTTTCAAGGAATCAAAATCAGGGATATCCGGATTGATGTTATGCAAAATACCCATCATCCGTCTCAATACATCTTCTGCATCTGCCACACAAGCGATAGGATACAACCGTTTGAAATGTTGAACGGGTTGAGTAAACAAGGATTCCATCGACTGCCAATTAAGCACTGTCAATTTGATTGGATAACTGAAATTCTGGATGCTATTCAATTTACTCTGCAACGTAGTCGAAATATCATCAGCAATCTTTATTGCAGTCCTTCCAGCTTCATTGAATCCCGACTGTAGAGTTTCCAACGGTTTGTCACGTTGGGTAAAGAATAGATCCATCGTCTGGAGCTGGATTCCCGTTGAACTAATGGCAGCCAATCCCATACCCGTAACCTGTTGGGTAACTTTCAACAGATCCTGTACGTCACCAATGGCACTTTCGGTCTGTTCTGTTATATTTTCAACTCCGTCTTTTATATTTTCATTGGCCTTTTGAATAGCATCTTCAGCATCTTGAATCAAATTCTTGATATTAGATGGTAGCTGCAAAGTGATTTCTTTTTCCTTTAATACACCGAGGAAATCTAATATAGAATAAGTAACTGACAAAGCATGTGACAATTTTCGATAACCATCACTATACTGTACTTTCAACTTATCAGAAGAAGAATCTATTGCATCGGCAACATTTTTCTTCAATTCACGATCTACCTCATTGTATAAACGCTGTGCATCTTTCAAGGTTTCTTGAAGAACATCTTCAATCTCTTTCACATTAATAACACTTAATGCATCGTTTACTTCGTTAGTGATAGCATGAGTTATATCGTCGACACTATCCCTCAAAGCAGTGATATGATTTTCGATAGTAAGCTTCACATAATCGATCTCATCTTTGAATACTTCCTTAGCATTCTTCAGTAAAGTCATCAGAATATGATCCAAGATTTGACGAGCAAACTGTTTATTCAAGAACTGTTCTTCAATACTCTGTCCAACAGTATTGGATGCGGAAGCAAGTTCTTTAGAGATTTCCTCCCATTCAACATCAGAAACAGTCTTGACTAAATCAACGATGGACTTTATACGTGGTACGACTTTGTCAAGCATAGCAGCCACTTCATCCCCATCCAAATTTTGATCATTCTCGAAATCCTTGATCGTTTGTTGAAGGTCACTACTCAACCCTTCTGCTTCCGCTATCAAGCGAAGAACTATTTCCTTCAGCTCATCCAAGTTTTTATAATGACTGATATCATATCCAACTCTAGCGAACACTGCGTCCACAATGTTACACATTCCATCCACATAATCGCTAATAGATTTATCTTCTGACTCCAGATTCATATTAGCTACGGCTTCGCGCACTTGTACGAATTCCTTTTGCAAATCTTGAATCAACGCCTCTTTTACTTTATTCAGCAAAAGCAAAATTTTACTGACAACTGTATTGCCTTGTTCCATAAGACTATTAGATTTTATTTTATTAACACAAATGTGATAAAAAAAATAATGCAAATAGAATATCTCCTACTTATTTTATCATAAATACGTAAAATTAAGTATCATTCTGCTTATATACGTAATTTTACGTATATTCTTCAAAAAACATCGATTTCATCGAATAAATAAAGGAGAAATGGACAATTCATAAAAAACAGCAACTATCATTTTTTTAGAAAATCTTCACTTATTTGATTCTTTATTATATTTTTGTGTAAAATAACAATTAAGCCTAATTATGAAGAAAAGTTTTCTCTTTTTCTTTTGTCTATTTCTCGCCTTTCTGCAGACAAGAGCTAATGACATCAACAAACTTTACAACACCTATCTTTCAACAGAGGGCAAACAACAGATAAATATCGGGAACCAATTACTTGATGAGGCTTTCCGAAAAGACCTTATAGATTCATTAGGTCACTTTAAAAACCATGATGATGAAATGGGGATGTGGGTTCATTATGCAGCAGCCTCTTGGGCATGGGAACTACATCAGGTAAAAGACATCGCAGCACCTGCCAATGAAGCATTGAAACTTAGTATCAAGCTAAACGATCTGGCAATGCAAGGAGACTGTTATCACCTGTTGGGAGCCGCATGCCAAATGCAAGGTGACGTATTCCATGCCATTGAATATTTCGAGAAAGGCTATGAAGCCGACAAACAGCTGAATGACCCTGACCGAATGAGCTCATCACTCAACAATCTGGCAGGAAACTACCTTTCAACGGACCAAGTCGACCAAGCCGAAAAATACATCCTTCGTGCCATTGATTTGGAACGTAACATGAAACGCCCCGACAAACTAGCCATTCGTTTGGGTATGGCATCTGACATCTATCTGAAACTGAACAAACCACAAGCTGCCCTCCCCTACATAACTGAAGCATTTGAGCTAGACTCCATAGGTAATCGTCCTATCAAGATGGCTGTTCGATTATCACAAAGAGCTAGCGTTTATGAAGCTATGGAGCGCTACAATGATGCCAAGCGTAGTTTATTGCAAGCTCTAAGCATTTTTGCCGGAACTACACACACACGCTCTACCGCCATCTGTTACAATCAGCTGGGTAAGCTAGCCCTACGAGAAGAACAGTTACTACAAGCTCAGGAGTATTACGGGAATGCTGTCAATTTGAGCCGTCAATGTGGGGATATTTATACAGAGAGTAAAGCCGCCCGTGGATTAGCAGAAGCTTTAAAAACAAAGAACCCCGAACAAGCTTTAGTTATGCTTGACAGATATGTGCAACTTTCAGATACGATTTTCTCGGAGCAAATGGCACAGAAACTCAGTATGTTCCAAGCAAAATACAATCAAAACGAAAGCGAACACAAAGCCATGATAGAAGAACATCAAAGCCAATTCCAAACAACTCTCCTAATTCTAGTTGGAATTGTTTTATGCTTGATAGTTATCCTAGGATATCTATATTATATCCACCATCATCGTAAGGCATTACCAACTATAACTCCTACGCAAAAAGATCATGCTGTTGGCACAGAAACGAACAAAGAAGAGACAGAAAGCCAAGAACTCCGTTCCATCGCTTTGACTAATCGCGAAAAACAAATTCTGCAATTATGCTGCAAAGGTTTGCAAGATAAAGAAATAGCCCAATTATTATACATTTCTGAACGTACTGTCAATACACACAAAAGTAATATATTCCGCAAATGTGGAGTTAACAATACTGTAGAGTTAGTTCGTTTTGCCTTTACCAACGGCTTAGTTGTAGACTAAAAGTTATAGCATAAAAAAATCCTCTTGAAATTTCAAGAGGATTTTTTCGTACCCAGACCCGGGGTCGAACCGGGATGGAAGTGAATCCACTGGTGTTTGAGACCAGCGCGTCTACCGATTCC
>SUXY01000065.1 GCA_015060705.1 Bacteroides sp.
GAAAGCCTTTCTACTGAAATCGCCAAGAAGATTCAGGATGAAATGACTTATCCGGGACAAGTGAAGATTACCGTTATTCGTGAAACACGTGCTGTAAGCTTTGCAAAATAAATTTCAGAACCATAAATGAAGGCGATGTTCTTTATAGAGCATCGCCTTTTTTATGGACTATCATAAAAGAAGTGCCATGATTTTCACAAACCACAGCACCTACCATGTTAGAGAGATTAAAAATACCTTTTTAACAAACCTATAAACCTAAATCACTATTTCAGATTAAAAACGACTTTCGATTTAATATCAGTAGCCGAAGCGGCAACAATCGCTTCAAACTTACCCGGTTCAGCAATCCAAGTCTGTTGAGCATCATCATAAAAGCTCAAAGCATCTTTGGCAATGGTAAAGGTTACCTCCTTTGTTTCACCCGGAGCTAACTTTATCTTCTGGAATCCCTTCAATTCTTTGATCGGACGAGGCAAGGAAGACTTCAAGTCACTGATATACAACTGAACGACCTCCGCTCCTTCCCGATTACCTGTATTGGTAACAGGTACAGTAATAGTCAATACCTCATCCATTGCCATTTCTTTCTTATCTGTCATTGCCTGACCATATTCAAATGTCGTATAGCTCAAGCCATGACCAAAAGCAAACAATGGTTTCACTTTCTTTTGTTTATCCGCCCAACGATATCCCACAAAGATTCCCTCGTTGTACTTGACATCCACAATCTCATTGCTTCTTTCGTACACAAATTCACCCAAAGCATGAGCCGAATTATCTTCCAACTTTATAGGGAAAGTGAAAGGCAACTTACCGCTAGGATTGGCATCACCCATCAAGATGGCCGCCAACGCCGGTCCCGCTTCAGAACCAATGTACCAATCCTGAACAATAGCAGATACTTCATTTACCCATGGCATCGCAATGGCATTTCCCGAGATATTGACAACCACCAAATTCTTATTGGCTTTAGCCAAAGCAGCAATCACATCGTCTTGTCCATAAGACAAATTCAATCCACTACGATCCGAGTCTTCACAATCCTGTCCGGCACTCTTGTTCAACCCACCGATAAAAATCACATAATCTGATTCTTTAGCAACCTTAACGGCCTCAGCAATCAATTCTTCCGGACTACGGTCATCCTTCAAGTTCTGACCTGTCACTACACCGTTGTATTCACCCGAAGCATCACCGACATAGCCACGTACCCAAACCACTTCAGCTTGATTGCCAACACGTGCCTTGATACCATCCAATGGAGAAATTTCACGCTGTACTTTCAAAGAAGAAGAGCCACCTCCCACGGTCATCATCTTCACGGCATTCTCACCTACAACAGCAATCTTCTTGACTTGATCCAGATTAATCGGAAGTACCTGATGATCATTCTTGAGAAGAACAATACCTTCTTGAGCAATCTGACGAGCTGCGGCATAATGAGCTTCCGAATTCATCGAGCCCCAAGGACGATTCCGATTCATCTCTGTACGATAAATCAAACGAAGTACGCGACGTACCTTATCATTCAATTCTTCTTTACCGACCTTTCCTTCCTTAATCATTTTCAGATAAGGGAAAGCCATGTAGTAACTATCGTATGCATTGCTGGCACCAGCAGTCAGTCCGTTAGTCCAACTTCCGAATTCCAAGTCCAAACCATTCTTGATAGCCTGTTCTGTATCGTGCGTACCTCCCCAATCGGATACCACAACTCCATCAAATCCCCATTCTCCCTTCAGAATGTCATTCAATAAATATTGATTATGGCAAGCATGTTGATTCTTATATAGGTTATAGGATCCCATAATACTCCATGCTTTGCCTTCTTGTACAGCAGCCTTGAAAGCTGGCAAATAGATTTCACGGAGTGCCCGGTCATCTACAATGATATTACTAGTGTGACGGTTCACTTCATGATTATTCAAAGCATAATGTTTCACACAAACAGCCACCCCATTTTCTTGAACACCTTGTACATAGGGCACTACCATTCGACTAGCCAAGTAAGGGTCCTCCCCCATGTATTCAAAGTTACGTCCATTCAATGGAGTACGATAAATATTCACTCCAGGACCCAACAACACCGTTTTCTTGCGATAACGAGCTTCTTCTCCGATACTCTTACCATAGAGCAACGACATTTCCGGATTCCAAGTAGCAGCCAGACATGTCAATGCAGGGAAAGCCACACAAGAGTCATTCGTCCAACTCGCTTGGTCCCACTCATCCCACAACACTTCGGGGCGGATACCATGAGGACCATCGGTCATCCACACATCCGGAATACCCAAACGTTCCACCCCCGGTGAACTAAACTTTGATTGAGCATGAATCATAGCTACTTTTTCTTCCAAAGTCATCCGATTCAATGCGTCTTCTATTCTTTCTTCGATAGGCTTCGTCTCATCCAAATAAAGCGGAATCGTTTGTGCTTGAGCAGACAACGCAAAAGCCAAAGCCAACGCTATATATACTAACTTCTTTTTCATGGTCCATATAAATTATTGGTTAACCTTCAATCCTAACGATTCAATGTATCCCACTTGAGGCACATTATTCTCACATTTACTATTTTCAATAAAATCCATCATAGCCTTACGCATCAACTGCTGATCTGGACGGGCATCCCGTATTTCCTTGTAGGTAGCACGAGGTGCTTCCGAAAAAGCAATGACTTTATCCCAATTCTCCGGTTCCTTGATGCCCATGAAACAAGAGTTATCCTTTTTCTTATAAGGCCAGAACGTATAACCGATGTTGTTTTCCTGCATGGTTTGACAGAAAGCCGCTTGCCATTCATCGGTATTATGACCGATTTCACCCATATACATCGGAAGATTCACACTATCGCGGAAATGAATGAAGTTCATTATGGCATCTTTCGTTGGAGGGCCTCCATAACGATGACACGTATACATCATCCTGTCATCAAACTTACTATCCTTGAACGGTTGGAAATTACCATTCCATTGGGCGCCGCCAATCATGACAATATGATTATTATCGACTTCACGAATAGCCTTTACCACCCGTTTATAAAGTGGTTCCAACTTAGCATTCAAGTCCTCCATATTATCAAAATAAGGAGCAATCGGTTCATTCATCAAGTCATATCCTAAAATAACAGGTTCATTCTTATAATAATCGGCAATCTTCCGCCAAATATTGCACATCAATTGTTGACTAGCTTCACTTTCGAGCAACCACGGATAGCCATAACTATCATCTATATTATCGCCCGTCTGACCACCTGGAGCATCATGCATGTCCAAGATGAGATACAAATGATTGTCTCGACACCAATTCACCACACTATCAACGCGTGCAAAACCATCTTGTTGAGCTGTCAATCCCATATAATCCTCATCTGTAAAAAGTTTATAATGGAAAGGTAAACGAATGGTGTTGGCACCCGTCGATGCAATGAATTCAATATCCTTACGGGTTACATAATTATCCTTAAAAGCTTTCCAAAACTCTGCTGTAAAGTCAGGTCCTACCAATTGACAGAACATCTCATTGATAAAACGTCCTGAATTCGTTTTCTGGAAGCCAAACATATAACCCTCCGGATTCAACCAATTACCCAGGTTCGTACCTTTAATAAAAAGCTTTTCACCCTCAGGAGTAATCAAATTAGGACCTTCGACCCGTACAAAATCGTCCGGATTGGGCATAACATGAACTGTCTGCTTGGGCTGGCAAGCCCCGAAAAGACTTGCCAGTACCAGCAAATTCAATATTTTATTCATACCTTTATGAAAACTATTCTATAGATTTATTTCTTTTGGAATACACGAACATAATCTATTTCGTACGTAGCAGGTAGACAAGATTCATCGACTCCCATCATACCTCCCCAATCACCACCCCAAGCGAGGTTCAGTTTCAATTCAAATTCCTTATCGAACGGCCATGTCTGTTCGTTCCGTTTCCCATAATCTTCCGGTTTATAACGGAACAACAACACACCATCCACATAAGTCTTGATTTCAGTTTCATCCCATTCCAATGCATAAGTATGGAATTCTTCCTGTGCACCTTCCAAAGTTTTCTTGGCTGTCTTTTGAGTATTGATAGCATGATAGTAAGCCTTGCAATGAATAGAAGACGAGACTTCATTCGGTACACATCCTACTTCTTCCATGATATCAATTTCACCACAATCCGGCCAATTGGAAGAAGCAACGGGCATCATCCAGAAAGCAGGCCAGGTACCCTTGCCAACAGGAAGTTTTAAACTAGCCTCAAAGTAACCATACTTCCAGCCTTTTCCAGCCTTACCACCTTCTCCACGGGTATTCAGACGGGCAGAATAAATACGGTCACCATCCTTTATGGCACGAATCTTCAACGTACCATGAGAAACCTCAGCCGTTTGGATATCTCCCTTCTTTCCTGCAATATAAGTCTGCAATTCGTTATTTACCCAACCTGGCTCAGCGGTTTCATAATACCAATGATCGGTATTCGGCATATCCTTCGACTTGTCATCAAATTCATCGTGCCATACCAATCGATACCCTTCAGGTACTACAATATCGCCTGTAGCCATTTCAGGCTTAGCAGCTTGTTTCACGGATATCGTTTCACGTGTAGAACCAGACTTTACAATTACAGCACCGGTCCGTTCTTCGTATTTCTCATTTTCCGTTACCGTTACACTCACGGTATTCCCACTGATTTTACATGCTATCCAATCTTCATTGGAATAGGCAGTCCACTCACGATTACAAGACACACCAATACTCAAAGTCAACTTTTCTTTTGCATCGAAGGAAAGTTCCTTCGGCGTGCATTGCAAGTTTACTTCAATTACAGGAGGCTCGTCACCGTTGCCACCTTCTCCGCTGCTACAGGCCACAAAACCCATCATCAGCAACAATACCGGTAATACTTTCTTCATCATACCTATGTCTCATTGAAAACAAGAGCATGTACGATTTCCATTGGTTACCGTACATGCTCCATTCAGTTATTATTCAGTACAGCCTTTTTCTTTCAAGATGATATCAGTCACAGTAACTTCTGTACCAGCAGCACATCCACCAAAGTCAAAGAACAAACTTACCTTATCCATGTCAATACCTGGCATATTCGGCATTTCGTATACAAACTCTTCTTCAGCAGCCAACGGATGACGGTCTGCAAAGTAGAAAATGTTATCGTTATCACCACCACCAGAAAGAACCAACTTAATGGTTACACCCGGATGATCGTTGTTCGACTTCAAGACGCACTTGAAATCGTAGTTGGTTGCCGCATTGGTCGTCATATCGGTGTGGAAGGCTACCTGAGCCTGCCATTGATCGGTAGTTGCTTCCGGCAAGGATACCTTGAAGCCCCTATCCAATGTTTCTACAGTAGGATCTGCGATTTGACTCCAATCCGGTGCATAGAAGAAGCTATTGGTATAAGTACAAGTCTTCCACATGTTGCAAGCTGAATCATAGTTAAAATTCGGCACATAACGTTCTTGAAGGATAATACCATAGATCTGAGCTGTTGTACCAGCCGGATTACCACCGAAGTCAAGTACCATCTTCAAGTTGGCTATGTCTTTACCTTCCATAGCAGCCTTTACGAATACATATTCTTCGTCTGCAGCAAGGTCGATGCGGTCTTCGCAATAGAAATTACCGTCATCATCATTTTGAGTCAACTTCACTGTCACACCGTTAATGTCCTTATCAGCCTTCAAGATAACACGGAAATCGTATGCCTTACCAACCGATGTACCGATACCCAAATCTGCAAACGTTACCTGTCCTTGCCATTGAGCTTCTGTTGCATTCGGCATATATACAGTGTGTACACCATCAGCAAAACTATATTCAGGGTCAGCTATCTGCGCCCAACCAGCATCTGCAAACCAGAATGTTGGAGCAATCTTAGCAGCAGTCCACATGTTTTCAGGACTCGCTTCATCTACCCAACTTACATTCGGCTTTTCTTCTTCCGGTTCTGCCGACGGCAACTTGGTACCATCATCATTGGCATGGTCTTTCAATACGATGTTCTTCACTATCACTTCACAGTTTTCACCGTTACCACCGAAGTCAAGAACCACCTTGATAGCTGCTGCATCGATACCTGCCAAATCGCTCTTCCAGAATACAACATCTTCCAAAGCCTTCAACGCTACCTTTTCTTCAATCAAGAAGTTAGAGTCACTGCTTGTATCAGTCACCTTCACGGTAGCACCGGCAATATCTGTACTTGCATTCAAGATGATTGAGAAGTCATAATTTGTACCACTGCTCAATGCGATATCACTTACCATGTGCATCTGAGCCTGCCATTGGTCTGTAGTAGCAGCCGGCAAAGCCAATGTATAAGTAGCACCTTCATGTTTATATACAGGGTCTGCAATCTGAGCCCAACCTGGAGCATAGTAGAATGTAGGAGCCTCAACTGTTGCCTTCTTCCACAAGTTGAAGTCACTATCATATTTGAATCCAGCAAATACTTCTTCACGTTCGGTAGTCAATACCATACGCCATGCAATAGCACCATTATCCATAATCAATGACATCTTCTTGGCATTCATACTTTCCACCTTGAAGCGTGGATTGGTATAAGAGTCATCATATGGGATATATGGGAATAATGTGTTTGCCGGGAATTCAATGAACAAATCAGTTCCTTCTACTGTCAATTCGTATGCTACGGTCTGCTCTTCAACCGGAACCATGAAGTCCACACCATCGTTGGTGTTATGTTCAGCCCACAACGAGCATCCTGTATTTACATATACGGTACCACCATCACCCGGATTATAGGTATACTGCTTGTCGGCAGTAAAGGTCAAGGCATCATCATACACACCCCAATCAGCCTTATCGTTAGGCAGAGCCGACCACCAATTGCTACCATCTGTACCCGGTTCACCACAACCCATGTGTGCAGGTTCATCCTTAGCTACGTACCATGTCTTCGATGCACCTCCAGCCAAGAAAGTGTAATACTTGTCAAAATCGAACTGTGTATTGTCAATATGGAAAGTCTTGGTCACAGAACCATCACTGATACCATTCGCATTACCCACTTTCACTTCCACCGAGTAGTCACCGGCTATCGTATAAATCTTGGATAATCCATTGGTAGTAGAATAAGTCTTACCATCGAATATCCAGATAGGATACGCTCCCTTTTTGTCCATACTGAAAGTAACCTGGTTGATGGATTGGTCAACCGCGATACTGATAGCACTTTCAATATCTGTTGCCTGAAGAATACCCGCTTCATTCGGCGATTCAAATTCTTCCGGAGAACAGGCTGTGAAAGTCATGCCTGCCAAAAGCAGCATACTTCCTAAATAGCTATATATCTTTTTCATGTTCTTCTTCATTTAAGGATTAGTAATTGTTTTGAACCAAAGTACCCTGTGCAGCATCAATTTCAGCCTGTGCAATAGGAATGTACTTCTTGCTTTCTGTCCATGCATTGGTACGATAACCATACTGGTCTGGAACCAATACGCTGGCAGCCTTACCCGAACGAACCAAGTCCCAATAACGCTTGCCTTCGCCTACAAATTCCAAGTGACGTTCTTCGATGATATTGTCGATGGTTGCATCGATATTATCCAAACCTGCACGATAACGGACTTCATTCAAATAAGTAGCTGCATTACCTCCACCTGTACGTACACTCAATTCAGCAGCATTGAGCAATGTTTCTGCATAACGATAATAACGATAGTTGTTGTTATAGTTCAAGTTATTGTCGAAACCGGCATCCTTATTGTTTTCAGTAAATGGTCTGTACTTAGCCAACCAGATGTGTGTATCCTGATAACGTTCGGTGTAAGTTACACCACGAACGTCCCAGCAAGTTGCATCACGACGAACGTCACCTTCAGCATACATGTCATAAGTTTCTACGCGTACCGGCAAGAAGCCCCAACCGTCGCCACCGTCCCAGCCATCGCCACCAGGCCATGAGTTCGGAGCAATCAATGTAGGAAGTACGGTACCACCGATAGCCAATGGACTACTCCAACCACGTTCGTTGTTGGCATCTTCATAATTGATTTCGAAAATGGATTCCGAGCACCATTCACCACTTTCTTCCCAAAGATTCGCATAGTCCGGATTCAATGCATACTGACCACTGTTAATGATAGCCTGCATGCCTTGTAATGCCTTCGAGTAACGGCTTTCATCGTTTTGGTACATCACCATTTCGGCATACATCATCCAAGCCATAGCTTGTGATACACGACCAGCTTGAGTATCATCCCATCTCATTGGCAAAACGTTTGAATCAATAATGGCTTCCAATTCTACAATCAACTGATCGTATACTTCATCCGCTGTAAGTTGAGGTGCAGTATAAGGAGGATTACTCAAATTTTCCAAATAGAAAGGAACATTGCCGAAATAATGCCACAACATGTTATAATAAAATACACGAAGTGTACGTGCTTGCATTTCGTACGAAGCACGGTTGGCTTCTGTCAAGTCTGTACCCAGTGGTAAATATGCCAACACGTCGTTACAACGCTTGATGCCCGAATAGTCTACTGTCCACAATGAAGACAAGGTATTGTTTTCGTCTGCTACATAGTTGAAAAGCATGTGCCAGTTCTGCATATCAGCAGCATTTGCACCGCCTACCCAGAAGTCATCACCCATGATTTCAGCATCAATGTTCAGAGCATTGTACTGTCCCAAGCCCCAATCTGGCCAATGAAGAGGATCGTAAGCCGCAACCAATGCTTCTTGAATATGTGCATCAGTCGTATAGTATTCTTCCAATGGTTCACCGGTAGGATTGTCTACTTCCAGGAAGCTATCGCTACATCCGGTGGTGAAGAGAGTTGCTGCAACGAACAACCCCATCATGAATATATTGTTCTTTTTCATATTGATAGTCGTTTTAGAGGATTATAATGAAAGATTTACACCTACAGTCCAAGTACGAGCCTGCGGATAAACACCACGGTCGATACCCAACGAAGTAGCACCTGATGAAATTTCAGGATCGAAACCATGATACTTGGTCCAAGTTACCAAGTTTTCTGCCATCACGTAGAAACGCAAACGGTTTACGAAGAACTTCTTGGTCAAGTTCGCAGGAAGGGTATAACCCAATGTCAAGTTCTTGATACGGAGGTATGAACCATCGTGTACATAGAGATCAGAAACTTGCCAGTTAGTAGCATGACCCAATGCCAAGCGAGGATACTTATTGGAAGTACCTTCACCTGTCCAACGGCCCAACATCCAACGAGGATAGTTACCTGAATAAACATCTGAACGATAAGTGGCATCAAATACATCTGCACCGCTTACACCCTGGAAGAAGATATTGAAATCGAATCCCTTCCATGCAGCATTGAAGTTAAGACCGAATGTCCAGTCAGGAGTACCGTTACCAATGTTAGTACGGTCATCTGAAGTAATTTGACCGTCACCGTTTACATCCACGAAGCGAACATCACCCGGAACAGCGCTAGGCATAATCAATCCACCGTCAGTATTGGTATAAGCCTGTACTTCTGCCATATTCTGGAAAACACCGTCAGTCTTATAACCGAAGAAATATGGGAAAGGCATTCCGTTCTGAGCACGGGTACCGCCACCGGAGATACCCTGGATACCGTCGAAGTCCAAATAACCGGTATCGTTACCAAGGTTGGTCAATTCATTCTTCAAATAAGAAGCATTACCCTTTACAGAGAAAGTTGCATCCGAAATGTTCCACTTGTAACCCAATTCGAATTCTACACCGGAGTTCTTCATGTCACCCACGTTACCAAGCGGCTTCGTTTCACCTACATAACTTGGAATAGGCATTTCGATAATCATACCGTTGGTATTCTTTTCGTAATAATCCACAGAGAATGTCAACGCATTATTCAAGAATGCGAAATCAAGACCGATATTTGTCTGTTCACTTTCTTCCCATTTCAAATCCGGATTCGCCAAACGTTGTGCCTTAGAACCGTTGTACTTGGTAGCTGTCTTACCGAAAAGAATATTATTGCCCATAGCAGTCAACGAAGTATAACCGAAGTCTGCAATGTTATCACTACCGTTCTTACCCCAGCTGGCACGTACCTTCAAGGCATCAAACCATTCCGGACGATCTTCCATGAAATTTTCATTGGTTACATTCCAACCCAACGATACAGACGGGAATACACCATACTTGTTGTTGGCACCGAAACGGGAACTACCGTCACGACGTACAGTTGCCTGAATCATGTACTTTTCATCGTAGTTGTAGCTCAAACGTCCGAAAAGTGAAGACAATGTATGAATGGTATAAGGACCGCCATAAACACTATATTCTACGGTACCGCCGGTAATGTTACCGTCAGCATCGGTAGACAAATCCAAGTTACCTGTAGCATAATCAATCGAAGGCTTGTTTACATTTACCAAATGCCAACGGCTACCACCCAACTGATTACCCTTTGACTTATAAGCCGACTGACCCAATACCACACCAAAAGTATGCTTACCAATGGTCTTGTCGTAAGTCAATGTATTTTCAATCTGCCATACAGTACTCTGTGCCTTGTGTGCACTGGCACTGGTATGTTCTGCCTTATTATTACCAGAAAGGTAATATTTGCTCTTCACGGCACTGTCGCTACCCCAGAAAGAAAGGTCGGCACTGTATGAGAAATGATACTTCAAGTTATCCCACAACTGCAAGTCCAATGCAAACTTAGGCACGAACTTATGTGACCAGTTCTGAGTAGGATACAAAGACATCATGGCCAACGGGTTGTTCATTTCCTGATAAGTACCTTCGTAACCGGCAATGGTATATACATTACCATTGGCATCTCTAGGAAGGTCATATTCCTTATAAGTATCTACCATGGCCTGCGCCTTGTCGCCTGTCAATGTAGGAGTCAACAATGGAGACATGTAAAGAGCTGAACCCAAGATAGAACCAAATTCCGAGTTTTCGCTGACACCAGTACTATGTGTACTCATATAAGCCACATTCACACTCAAATCGAGTTTGTTCAAGAAGCTACGTTCCTTAGAAGCATCCCACAAATTATAGTTGGTATTCGAACGGAGAGTCAAACGGTCGTAGTTAGAATGTCCATAATTACCACCGACAATACCTTCCTGCTTCAAATAACCCATAGACAAATAATAGTTCACCTTTTCACTGGCACCACTCACGGTCACATCGTGATTCATCATCGGAGCGTTGTCATTGAAGACCAATTCTTGCCAATCTGTTCCAAATCCGGTAATGGCAGCACCATTGGAGTCAATCAAGCTATAAGGATCCGCATAAATAGGAGCCGAACCACCATTTAGATACTTTTCATTCTGAAGGATAGCATATTCTGTTGCACTGGTCACGTCACGTTTCTTCCATGCGCTCTGCCAACCGTAAGAGAAGTTATAGTTGATTTGAGCCTTGCCCACTTTACCTTTCTTGGTTGTTACCAATACAACACCGTTTGCAGCACGTGCACCATAGATAGCACCGGAAGCAGCATCTTTCAACACTTCGATACTTTCGATATCGCTCGGATTCACGAAGTCAAGACCACCATCGATAGGCATACCGTCCACTACATAAAGAGGATCGGAATTGTTGATAGTACCGATACCACGGATACGAACCTTTGGAGAAGAACCCGGCTGACCGGAAGCTGAAGTTACTTGAACACCGGCAGCCAAACCTTTCAACGCATTATCCATTCGTGTTGGAGCAGCCGCCGCCAAATCATCGGCAGATACTTTAGCGATGGAGGCAGTCACCACCGACTTCTTTTGAACACCATAACCTACTACCACAACTTCTTCCAATGTTTCGGTATCTTCCTTCAATATAACACTCAAAGAAGACTTTGCCTTTACTACTTGAGTTTGATAACCTACGAAAGAAATTTCAATGTTGGCTCCTTGCAGAACATTTTTCAGTTCAAAGTTACCATCGAAATCAGTAATTGTACCATTATTAGTACCTTTTACTAAAACACTCGCACCGATAACAGGATCACCGGCATCATCCTTTACAACTCCTTTCACGGTCATCGACTGAGCGAACATACCGATCGAGAAGAAGAACATCAGCGCTACCGATAGTAGACATCTGAACGTCCACGCTTGTTTCGAATTGTTTTTCATAATAGTATATTTAAGTTGATAAATTAATTTGCGTTCTATCGCCAATTACAAATGTAGATGAATATCAAACAAGGTGTATATACGAGTAACCTCAAGAAGTAAACTACTTAAAACTATACACACCTTATTTTCAAACAATTACAATTTAACTTAAATATAATTCGGTAAGTTTTTAGTTCATAAAAAGGAAGGATTCTTTTAGCTTTGAGTCTTACCTAACAAGCGTACAGTCTCTGCAAATTTCTCTTTCGGGATAATTGCTTTGTTACGAACTTTCAAACGATTGTTGTATACTGTTTGTGGGGAACAATGCAAGAAGTCGGCAATCTTCACACTATCATTGATACCCAAACGAACCAAGGCATAAATACGAAGTTCGGTATTCAGCAGCTCCCCTTCCTTCAGCACAATCTGTTCTTCTGGATGCAAGAGGGCATTGAAATCACTGACAAAAGAAGGATAGACATGCAGAAAGATGGCATCGAAATTCTTGTAGAATTCCTTTAGTTCGCTTTGAGCCATGGTAGGTCGGTCAGTCATCGCCTTTACCTCATCTATTTGGTTGGTCTTGATTTTACGGCTGATATTTTTCCGGTATTCGTCCAATTTACTGATGTAATTGGAACAAAGGGAAAATACATAGCCAATGTATTCTTCTTTCACATAGTTGGACTCGCGAAGTTGGGCATTCACATCCTTCAACTCCACATTCAATGAATGCAACTTGTCGTTGACTTCCTTCAACTGCCGTTGTGCTTCCGAAAGATCGCCTACATGGCGGTTCAGTTCTTCATTCATGTCATGAAGTTTAGAACGGGATATCGCCAATTGACGTAGTTTCTGATAGATATAGAGTATAGCAAGAATCAGAATCGCCGAGAGGATGCTGACAGCAAACAAATAAGACTGTACCCTTTCCCCTTGTTGGCGCATCCGTTCCTGATACACCGCATTGATTTGGTCAATCGTACTCGAAATCCCCATGATACGGACACGGTTCTTGTAGAACAAGGCGTTCTGCAAGCAATAATTGATATAAGCATACGCCCGATCAATATCGCCCAACGAGAACAAGTAGATTCCCAATTCTTCCAGTGAAGCAATGTCCTTGTTACACGATACAATATCTGCCATGGAAGAATAAGCCAAATACTTCATGTAGTTTTCCATATCGTCCAAATCCCGATAAATAGACCCCAAGATGTAGGCATTCATCGCATCGTAACGATTTTCCAACGAAGAAGATTGAATCGCTTTCTGAAGTTCAGGAATGACTGCTCGCATGGAATCAACCCCATCGTACTGAAGTTTGCATCCTTTATACCATAAATACAAAGGATGATCGGGATGCGCAACCATATACACCGAATCACGATACAAAAGCTCCTTATCCAAATAGCTCCGTTGTACTGCTTCACTTTCGCTTCCGGTATATTGGCTAAAGTGCGATAACAAATATTGCATTTGGCTGTAATAATCCACTTTGGCATTATCCGAAAGTTTCTGAACCGGAATATCTTTCAATTCGTCCTCTGCTTCCTTCAACAGACCGGTAGCAGACAACAAGAACGACTTATTGATTTTCCATGTATATTCCCAATCCTTCCGTTTCAACAAGGAGGCAATCCGCAAGTTATCCGATACGTATGCCATGGCCGAATCGGCATTGTACACATAATATTCTTCGTAGAGGACTTTATTGGTATGGAAGCGTTCTTCCAACGAAGCACGCATATCTATCCGGTTCCGCAACATCTCGATTCGTTCTTCTTTCTTCAACCGATATTCTTCCCGTTGAAGAATCATGTTGTCCAATTTAGAGAAAATCTCCTCCAGCTCCTTGGAATAGGAAACTTCCGACTGAGCCGGAAGAAAAAAGCAAAAAGAGAATAGGAACAATATATATTTTATTTTCATCATTGATAGGTTTCATTCAATATATTTACAAAGTTAATTTATATTTGTAAAAAACGACAAGAAACGGAAAGAAAGTTGTACTTTTGTCTCGTTTTATGTCCATTTGAATCACTGAAAGACACATGAAGACCCATTATATACTTTTCGCCATAGTATACGCTCTGCTCCTCACCGCCTGCACTCCCACTCATCGGGATTCCGAGTGGCTGAAGCAAGCGGAAGAGCATTTCGATGCCGGACGTACCGACAGCATCCTGACATACCTCTATAAGATAAACGAAAATCGGCTGTCCGAGGAAGAACAGCGCACTTTCTTTCGGATGAAGTTCGCTACCTTCATTCAAACCGATCCGGAAGGCTACAAACAGATGAAGGAACTGGCAGATTATTATCAACAACAGAAAGACACCGCCCATCTGCAGACCATGCGGAAGTCACTTTACCGGGATTATAACTTTCGGGAAAAGTATGTACAGGCAGATTCTGTCCTGAACGAAATACAACGGACTTACATTCACCGGAAAGATACCAATGGTATCCTCTGGAGCTACTCGATGAAAGCCCACCTCCACGAGTCAGGCGGAAGAATTGACTCTGCCTTGTACTACATAGACAAGCGCATGGAAGCCGAAAAGAACCATCCAAAACGGAAGTACCGCCTTTACCAAAAGGCCCAATTGCTGCTGAAGACTCAGGCATACGCTGAAGTCGAAGCATTATTGGATTCCGCCAAGGCCATCGCTCTTGAAGAGAAGGACGAGGAATTCGTGTATCACCTCACCCCTTACTACCAGCAACTATACACCGGACAACGGCAATATGCCAAGGCCTTGCAGACGATTCAAGACTCACGGAAGTACATGATGCGGAAGGATGCTGCCTCGCATAACCTTTACAAGGCACAGACCTTCGAATTGATGCACCGTGAAGACTCCGCCCGTCATTATTACGATGTAGTGGCCAAATCGGAGAACCTTTTCCTGGCTTCCGAAGCCATCTATCACCTTTCACGCTTGGCTGAAGCCGATGACGACCCCGAGAAAGCTTACCTTCATCATCAGGATGCCACGGGCTACATCGACCAAGTGTATCGGGCTTACCAGTCGCAAGCCAAGAACAATGCCTTCAACGAGCTGAAGTGGCAAAGCGAGATAGACAATCTGAAAATCAGCCGACAACGATACATCATCACCGCCCTTTCGTTGGTGCTTGCCCTGTCTTTGCTAATTGCTTCGGGCATCATCCTCTTCCAACGGAAGAAGCGCAAGGAGATGGAAATCCGTCAAATCATGGTGGAGAAGGAGAACCAGCTCCTCCGACAAGCCGAAGAGTTGAGCCAGTTTCGCGAGAAAGCCAATACGCTCCGCGAAGAGCTTATCCGACGGATGGAAGTCTTCCAGAAAGTACCTTGTATGAATGAAGTTACCGGCGAAGCCACAAGCACCATCAGTTTGAGTAAAGAAGACTGGAAAGAAATCATGACCATGATGGACAACCAGTACGACCACTTCACCCTTCGGTTGAAGAAAGCTGTGCCTGCACTCACTACAGGGGACATCCAGTTTTGCTGCCTGTTGAAAATCAACATCAACATGCAGGACTTGGCGAATATCTATCACATCAACAAGGAATCGGTGAGCCGCAAGAAGCAACGCGTCAAGGCGAAAATAAGCAATGAACTGATACAAGGCTATACTTTGGACGAATTTATACAACGTTTTTGACATGAGAAAAGCAACGATATACATCCTTCTGATTCTCCTCCTGGCTGCTTGCCACCCTTCCTCCTCACCGATTGCGGTAAGCTCGTGGGAGGAACTGCCCGTTGTAGCAGAACGGATGGAAACGAACGGACATCCGCTCATCGTCTGTCATCCAGAAAAGCTGACGGACAGCATTCGCATTCCCCTCAGCCAATTGGTAGAAGACCTCGAAATCATTCGTCTGGAGAATAAGGATGAAGCATACGTACGCAACACCAGCAGCCGCATATCAGAGAATTACATCCTCTTGCACAGCAGCCGCAACATGCCTTTCAAGCTGTTCGACCGCAAGGGAAAGTTCGTTTGCAACATCGGTTCGGTGAGCAGACAGCCCGACGGATACTCGCAAATCTATGACTTCCAACTGGACGAGGCGCACAACCGCATCTACCTGATGCCATGGAATGCCACCGAACTGAAAGTGTACGACCTACAAGGAAAGGTCCAACCTTCCATTCCTCTGAACAGTCCCGACGAGAAGCCATGGAAATTACCGAAATCGGTCTTCCATGTGGATGGCGACAAGCAGGAAGTGACCGTCTTCACCCTTCCGTGGGAAAACAATCCCCGTATGGTTTGGGTACAGGACTTCCAAGGCCGTGTGCTGAAGGAACAAGCACCCACTCCATTCAACTTGACAAACACATACAGCTACGAAATCCATCACAACTACAACACACCGCATTTTGATTTCTCCCTGCTGGACTTCGCTCCACAGAAAGAGGACACACTCTATCATTACGAATCGGCTACCAACCGACTTCTCCCCGCCTTCACGCTAGATTTCCCCCAAGGGAAGATGCAAATTCACAAGCATCAGGAACTGCCCACCTGCATAGTGGGTACCCTCATTGGGCACATGGAGGAGGTAGGTCTTACCAGCACCGAAAGCCGTGACCATGTTAATTTCATCGTTGACAAGCGCACGCTTCGCGGAGGACGTTATCAAGTGTACAACGACTTCTTGGGCAACACTCCCGTCTATTGGCTCGA
>SUXY01000066.1 GCA_015060705.1 Bacteroides sp.
TGCCTTCCATCGTGATTGCTATGTACCAGTTCCTAGCCAGCTTCTTTGTGATCCTGCATTACGATACCACCATGGCGTGGATTGCCTTTGCCAGTGCGCCATTTCTGTTGTTGGTGTCGAGAACGGTCATCAACAAACAACGGGAATACGGGAAGAAAATGCGGGAGATGAGCAGTGAGGTGATGACGTTCGAAGTGGAGACATTCTATAATTTTGATACGATCAAATCGTTTGGCATCGCCGACCAATATAGTGGAAAGCTGCGTTGGTGGCAACGGAAATTCCGTGACATCAGTCTGGATTTCAACTGGTTCTCCATCAAAACGAACATCTACATGTCGATTGTGGGGATGCTGGTGCAATTCCTGGCGTTCTTCTATTGCCTGTACCTGTTGTGGACGCATGCCATCACTTATGGTACGATGACTTTGTTCATGCAACAGCGTTCGGCGCTTTCGGGTTCGTTCCGAAGTGTCTTGTCCATCATTCCTTCGTTCCTGACCAGCTCCATCTCGGCACACCGTATCCGGGAATTGGTGGAACTGAAGAAGGAAGCGCACATTCCTGCCAGCAGCGAACTGGATGCTTATGCCGCTGATGGATTTACCGTGAAGATGCGGAACGCGCACTTTGCGTATGTAGAGAACAATCATGTGATTACGGATTCGGAATTCATCGCCCAACCGGGGGAAATCGTGGCGTTGGTGGGTCCTTCGGGGGAAGGCAAGACGACCTTGATCCGACTGATTCTGGGATTGATCTATCCGCAGAACGGGGAAACGGTGATTCAGGCTTCGAACGGTCAGGAGGTGCCGATGAATGCGGATACGCGCCACTTGTTTGCTTATGTGCCGCAAGGAAACACCATCCTGTCGGGTACCATTGCCGAGAACATGCGCATGGCGAAGGAGGATGCGACGGACGAAGAGATTGTAGAAGCCCTGAAGATGGCGTGTGCCTGGGAGTTTGTGGAGAAACTGCCGGATACCTTCAACAGCAAGATTGGGGAAAAGGGACGGGGATTCTCGGAAGGTCAGACGCAACGAATCGCCATTGCCCGGGCCATTTTGCGGGATGCTCCTATCCTACTGCTGGATGAAGCGACCTCGGCACTGGATGTGACTACCGAACGCAAGGTACTGAAGAATATCATTCAACAGCGACCGAACAAAACGTGTATCGTGACCACGCACCGACCGACGGTATTGAACATGTGTCAACGGGTGTACCGGGTGATGAACACAAAGGTCACTGCCTTGAACGAAGAAGAATCAAGCCGCATGGCTATGGATTTTTAAGAACTGATTATGAAAAAGAAAGTAATCCGTATATCGACCATTCCGATGTCCCTGGACGTGTTGCTCCAAGGACAATTGCGTATGCTGTCTGAACATTACGAAGTAGTGGGTGTTTCTTCACCGGGTGCTGATCTGGGAAAAGTGGAGAAACGTGAAGGGATACGTACCGTTGCGGTTCCCATGGAACGAAAGATCGCTCCTTTCAAAGATTTGGTTTCCTTGATTCGCCTCATCCGATTGTTTCATCGTGAAAAGCCGTGGATGGTGCATTCCATCACTCCCAAGGCGGGACTGTTGGGCATGTTGGCGGCCTGGATTTGCCGGGTTCCGGTACGTGTCCATTTGTTTACGGGACTGGTTTTCCCGACGACTACCGGCTTGAAACAGAAGATTCTGATTGCTACCGACAAGTTGACTTGTGCTTGTGCTACCCGAGTAATACCGGAAGGAAAGGGTGTGAAGAAGGATCTGGAACAGCATCACATCACTTCCAAGCCTTTGTCCATCATCGGAAACGGAAATATCAACGGGATTGACCTGGAGTATTTCGCACGGACACCCGAAGTGGAAGAAAAGGCACAGGCTTATCGGAAAAAGGACACTACGACCTTTTGTTTTGTGGGACGAATGGTTCGGGACAAGGGAATCAATGAGTTGGTTGCGGCTTTTCAGGAACTGCATGCCACCGATTCGTCCATCCGACTCTTGTTGGTGGGTCCTTTCGAAGAACAATTGGACCCGGTTCTTCCGGAGACAAAGAAAGCCATCCTGAATCATCCGGCTATCGAATGGATGGGATGGCAAGAAGATATCCGTCTTTTCTTGGCGGCTTCGGATGTATTCGTGTTCCCTAGTTATCGGGAAGGATTTCCGAATGTGGTGATACAGGCCGGTGCCATGGGACTTCCTTGCATCGCAACGGATATCAACGGCTGCAATGAAATTGTCGTGGAAGGTGTGAGCGGTACACTGATTCCTTCCCAAAACCAGCAAGCGCTGCATGAGGCCATGAAGAGATTCCTGGATCCTTCGTTGCGAAAGACATTGAGCGAACAAGCCCGTCCACAGATTGCCCACCGCTTTGAGCGGAAAGTGCTGTGGAAGGAATTGCTAAAGTTTTATCGTTCGTTGGAAGAATGAGATTATTACTTCTTTACACTATTTGTCATCCAGACGACCGAAGGGAGGAAGGATCTCGATAACATAGACTTATACATCCATGTGAATGTTTACGAGATTTTTCGCCTTTGGCTCAACAACTCGTCTTCGCTTCGCTCTGAATGACAAAGAGTATTAGCCAATCATCGTTCGTTGGAAAAATAGACTTTCATCTGGCAATGCTTGCAATCGAATTCCAAGCGGAAGCGCTTGCCATCCGTGCTGACCAAGTAGTACGGTTCTTTGTACGGTGACTTTTCCCGTTGACGTACCGGACACCAACCCATGCTGTATCGCAAACAGTGCTTGCAGAACATGAGCACAGCTTCTTGCGGAGCGCGTTTCTCAAAGGCAGGGGCTACCCGAGTGACTCCGTGGTGACGATAGAAGGCAGCGGCTCCTTCGTTCATCACATTGCCCAAATAGGTGAGTTCGCTCTGCGGGAACGGATGGTCGGTTTCCGGCATCGCAGCAATCTCCTGACGATAATTCATCCGTCTGGCTGCCAACAACTTCTCTACGGCTTCCCGTCTGATTTCCGCCAATTGCGAGGACGGGATAAACCAATTGTCCTTCAAATCGACATCGATACGGACCGGTTCGAAAGGGGTATTGCCCAACTTACCCAACTGGTTCTTGAGGTTATCCATCTGAGGCGTGCGAGCCAATTCCTTTTCTTTTTCCCAACCGACACTTACTTGCACATCGTCTTCATCGGTCATCGTGAGGGTGAAACCGAAGTTGTTTTCGGTGAGAGCAACTGTGACACCCAGTTTCCGTTCCGCCGACTTGCGTTGCATGAGCTTCTCAAATTCCTGGTCGAAGTTGCGGTAAAGGATGGTGCGTTGCTTGATTCTCGGCATTTCTCCTGCCGGGAAAAGCTTGTTGTTTTCCACGCGGTTGATGCGAAGACCTTTCAGCTTGCCCCGTTCGTCGAGGTAACAGATACCATCTCCGTTGTTGAAGGGTTTTACCCCTGCCACGATGATGTAGTTTCCTCGGATTTCCTTGACATAGCCCATCTCCTCGCCCAATGATTTCGGTGTATCGAAGGAGAAGATGTCCTTGCTCCGTTCGAACAGGAAGTAGTTGGTAAAGCCACGGGTAAAGCTCTTATCGAGTTGGGGTTTGAATGCCAACTTGACTTCTCCGGACGACGCACGGATGTATTCTTTCCGGTGCTTCAAAATGGCATCGAGTTTCTTGCGATAATAGGCGACTACATTCTTGACATACGATACATCCTTCAGTCGGCCTTCGATCTTGAACGAGGATGCACCGGCATCGAGCAACTTTTCCAGTTCCTCGCTCTGGTTCAAGTCCTTCAACGAAAGGAGGTGCTTGTTCTGGACGATCAGCTTACCGTTGGCATCTACCATGTCGAATGCAAGGCGACAGAACTGGGCACACTCTCCCCGATTGGCACTTCGTCCGAAGCAGTGCTGACTGACGTAGCATTGACCGCTATAGCTCACACACAACGCTCCATGGACAAAGACTTCGAGCGGTGTTTGGGGAACGGCTTCGTGGATTTTCCGGATTTGCTCCAACGAAAGCTCACGGGCCAGAACCACCTGGCGGAAGCCTGCCTCTGCCAGGAACTTCACCTTCTCGACATGACGGTTGTCCATCTGGGTACTGGCATGAAGCGGTATCGGTGGAAGATTCAGACTCAGCAAGCCCATGTCCTGTACGATAAGGGCATCCACTCCTACCTTGTACAAAACCCAGATCATTTTTTCAGTCTCCTCCAACTCCTCATCCTTCAAAATGGTGTTGAGGGTAACGTAGATACGGACGTTGTAGAGATGGGCATACTTCACAAGCTCAGCAATGTCTTCCAAGGAATTGCCGGCTGCTGCACGGGCACCGAAGCGGGGAGCACCGATATATACGGCATCGGCACCGTGGTCAATCGCCGCGATGCCGCATTCCAAATTCTTGGCCGGAGCCAATAGTTCTATCTTTCGTTGTCGAATCATTTGATCTGATTAATATCGTACGGAGTTTCCTGATAAACGTAATAATTCAACCAATTGGAGAACATCAAATTGGCATGTCCACGCCAACGCACCAGGACACCATCGTCCGGGTTGTCGTTGCGGTAGTAGTTCTTGGGGACCTCGATCGGGAGTCCCTTTCCTAAGTCACGCTTGTATTCGCCATCGAGGGTGTTCGGTGCATATTCCGAATGACCGGTGATGAAGAACTCACGTCCGTTACGCGCCATGACCATGTACACGCCGGCATCTTCCGACTCTGCCAACAAGGTCAAGTCCTTTACCTTCAGGATGTCTTCGCGACATATCTCGGTATGACGGCTATGCGGTACGAAGAACTCATCGTCGAATCCACGGAAGATAGGCAATCCCTGTACGTTAATGTGGTGCTTGAAGATACCGAACATCTTCTTGTCGAGCGGATACTTAGGCACTCCATAGAAATGGTAGAGTCCGGCTTGTGCTGCCCAACAAATATACAAGGTGGAAGTAACGTGGGTATGGGCCCAGTTGAATACTTCCGAGATTTCTTCCCAATAGTTCACCTCCTCATACGGCATCTGCTCTACCGGTGCACCGGTAATAATCATCCCGTCGAACTTCTGTTCTTTCAGGATATCGAAGTCGTGATAGAACGCTTGCATGTGTTCTATCGGCGTATTCTTCGAGGTATGGCTCTTCAGCTTCATAAAGGTGATTTCCAACTGAAGCGGTGTATTGGAAAGCAGACGCACCAAGTCGGTTTCGGTGGTAATCTTGATCGGCATCAGGTTGAGGATAACAATCTTCAACGGACGGATATCTTGCGAGCTTGCCCGGGAATTGTCGATAACGAAGATGTTTTCTTCCTTCAACAATTCAATCGCAGGCAATTTATCGGGTAAATTCAGTGGCATTTTTTTCTTTTTTTATTTGTTCTGCAAAGGTAAGGAAAAAAATGATTTGTCATTCAGTTTTATTTCATCACTCTCCAAGCCGGATGCAACTCATTGTTCTGATGAGCAGTCTTCTTCACCTTTTCATAGAAGAAATTCAGGATGGCTTGCGGATCTTGTGCAAACTTCGGATCTTTCTTCTTTTCTTCGAATTCGGCTTTCAATGCCGGATCCTTAGCCAAGAGTTCACGTCCCTTTTCTTCCATGTACGGCAAGCGGATCCAAAACTCACTTGGTGCCTGTACTACCTGGTTGAAGAAGCCCCAATAAACCAATGAGCCCGGTGCTGACGGTTCGAGCAGCCAGGCTGCCAAGCGACCGTTCGGTTGGTTCATGTCAATCCATATACTGCCTGCCGGCACTTCCAGGGTTTCCATCTGAGTGGTGTATTCGGTCTTCAAAACCGGGATACGACCTTCACTCTGACGCGGCGAGAAAGTGGCCTTGGTATAACGGTAAGTCTCTACTTCTATCTGCTTAGGCTCTGTGATGCGGGTGTACTTGATGTCGTGCAAGTCGAGCAATTCGATGACATCGGTCCACTGCGGCATCAGGATATAGGCCTCCGGCAACTGAATAGAAGAAGTTGCTTCGTAAGAGGTAATCATCGGACACTTCAAGGTAATCGGCTTGTCGTAGTTATGACGTACCCAATCGGCACCCGACAAATCGCTCTTCACAGTGTCTCTCGCCCAGCTGAGGTAATCCACCCACACACTATCCTTGTTGACAGCCTTGAAAGTCAAGTCCATCGGCTTCTGACGATATTCCGGTGTGCTGACAGCCTTATCCGCATTAGCAATGACTTCCTTCAACGATTCCTTGTTTTCGGCCAAGATACGGGCACTGGCGATGAAGGCTTCGATGGTAGCCTTGACACGCTGTTCGTATGGTTTGTAAATATGGTTCTCGATGAGCAAGCCGAGTCGGTTGCGGGAAGCCGCATAACCTTCTGAATAACGTGGGTCGAAGATATCAATCAAGATACCGCTTTCCGGTGCATTGTACTTGCGGAAAGAAGCATAGAGGAAGAGCGGGAAGCCCACCTTTTCCATGCGTTCATTCAACTGCTTTTCGTAAATGTCGAGCGACCATTGACGGAGACCTTCTTCCATGATAGTCCCTCTATTTTCGATGGCGTAAGTCATCACGTATTGGAAATCGGCACCGTTGGTTACATGCACATCAATAAAGAGTTCCGGCATCCATCGGTTGTAAAGCTTCAACCAAGCACGCATTTCAGGAGCATCGGCTTTCAGGAAGTCGCGGTTCAAGTTGATGAGTTGGGCAGTGTTACGAGTACCCAATTCTTCCGGTCCGTTCTGGTTGATGCGGTTGGTCGCACTAAAGTTCTCGTGACCGTCCACATTGAATACCGGAATGAAAACAAAGCTCACATCATCCAAGAGATCGATATTCTTCTTTTCCACCACCATGTCGCGGATAAACATCATGCTGGCATCCTTACCATCGGGTTCTCCCGAGTGAATGCACGACTCGATGAGGATAATCACACGACCCTTGGCACGGATTTTGGCAGGATCCTGCAAACCATCCTTATCTACGATGACCAACGATAAGTCACGTCCTTGGGGACTGGTACCAAACGAAGAGATCTTCACCATCGGTGAGTAATCGGACAATTTCTGGAACCAAGCCATGGTTTCGGCAAAACGAGGGGTTTTCACGAAGTTAGACTTCTCACAATCAGTCACAAAGTCTTCTTTTACGGGTTGCTCAGTACAAGAGATGCACATCAATAAACTGAGCATTCCACCTAACAATATCTTTTTCATCATTTGTTTTTTTAGAATTTAGGTTGCAAAAATACATAAAATTAGTAACTTGCACCAAGTTTTACAGAATCAACTAACTTTGACAAATAACTTTTAATTTATAATTCTATGAAAGCATTCAAGATTTTTATCCTTTGTGCCTTGTGTTCATTCGTTGCACATGCACAAAAGCAGTATCAATTGGCCTCTCCTGACGGCAAATTGAAAACAACCATTACTGCCGGTAAGCAATTGACTTACGACATCAATTTTGATGGTCAACAAGTTCTGGAAGCCTCTCCACTGGCGATGATTTTGGACAACGGTGAAGTATGGGGTGAAAACGACAAACCGTCGAAAGCATCTCGTAAGAGTGTGCATGAAAAGATCGCAGCTCCGTTCTACCGTGCAGCAGAGTTGGCCAACATTTACAATGAATTGACATTGCAATTCAAGGGATTCAACGTAGAATTCCGTGCTTACAACGATGGTATCGCCTACCGTTTCATAAACAAGGGCAAAAAGCCGTTCAAAGTAGTCAAGGAATTGGCAGACTTCAACTTCCCGTTTGATGTAACTGCTCATGTACCTTATACTATTCCTAGAAGAAAAGGACACTACAACGAACAATTCTGGAATTCGTTCGAAAACCAATACACGACCAACAACATCTCCAAGTTGCAGAAGGAAAAGTTGGCTTTCCTCCCGATCATTGCAGAATTAAAGAACAACGTGAAGCTTTGTCTTACTGAAGTGAACCTTGAAAGCTATCCGGGTCTTTATGTAAAGCCGGGCAATGGCAACCAATTGACTAGTGATTTCGCTCCTTATCCAAAGCGCGTGGAACAAGGCGGTCACAACATGCTCCAAATGGTTGTGAAAGAATACGAAGACTTCATTGCTAAGGTAGAAAAGCCACGTCACTTCCCATGGCGTGTAGCTGTTGTTACTGACGAAGACAAGGAATTGGCATCCAGCACCTTGAGCTATTTGTTGGCAGAACCTTCCCGTTTGGAAGATATTTCTTGGATTAAACCGGGTAAGATTGCTTGGGACTGGTGGAACGACTGGAACTTGGACGGTGTAGATTTCGAAACCGGTGTGAACAATCCGACTTACAAGGCTTACATCGACTTCGCATCAAAGAACGGTATCGAATATGTAATCTTGGACGAAGGTTGGGCAGTCAACAAGAAGGCTGACTTGATGCAGGTAGTTCCTGAAATCAATCTCGAAGAATTGATCGCTTATGCTACTAGCAAGAACGTAGGCCTCGTGCTTTGGGCTGGTTATCATGCATTCAACCGCGATATGGAAAATGTATGCCGCCACTACTCAGAAATGGGTATCAAGGGCTTCAAGGTGGACTTCATGGACCGTGACGACCAAGAAATGACTGCATTCAACTATCGTGCCGCTGAAATGGCCGCTAAGTATCATTTGATTCTTGACCTCCACGGTAGTCACAAGCCAGCCGGTTTGAACCGTACTTATCCGAACGTTTTGAACTTTGAAGGTGTATTTGGTCTGGAACAATTGAAGTGGGGTAAGCCAGGTGAAGTTGACCTAATTTCTTACGATGTGATGATTCCGTTCATCCGTCAGGTTGCCGGTCCGATGGATTATACCCAAGGTGCTATGCGTAATGCAACCAAGGAAAACTATCGTGCATGTAACACAGAACCGATGAGTCAGGGTACCCGTTGCCACCAATTGGCTCTCTACATGATTCTCGATTCACCGTTCAACATGCTTTGCGATACTCCGAGCAACTACGAACGCGAACAGGAATGTACAGACTTTATCAGCGCCGTTCCGACCGTATGGGATGAAACCGTGATTCTTGATGGTAAGATGGGTGAATACATCATCACCGCCCGTCGTTCAGGTGAGACATGGTACATTGGTGGTATCACCAACTGGGATGCCCGTGACATGGAAATCGACCTTTCTATCTTGGGTGACAAGACATACAGTGGCAAGCTCTTCAAGGATGGTGTGAACGCTCACCGCATCGCCCGCGATTACAAATCACAAGCTATCCAAGCCAAGAAGGGTGACAAGATGAAGATTCACCTCGCTCCTGGAGGCGGTTTCGCTTTGGTTTTGAAATAAGACATTGTAGCCATCTATGATAAAAAGGAAGTGAGAGAGTATTTATCTCCCACTTCCTTTTTATTTATAATACTTTTACTTGTTTATTTGAATAGATTTCCATTATTTTGTATACGTAAACAAACAACTAAAATAATCAAACGTTATTACTATACAATAAAATGGGAAAGTGGGAAAAACAACAAGACGAGCTTAAGGAAGCAAAGGAAAGAAAGAAAACAACTAAAGAAGTTATAGCTAAATATTTCCTGGATATATCAAAACTTGTTTTTACAGCAATTGTATTAGGTGGATTTACTCCAATGTTTACTGATGTATCCATCAATGTAAATTGGTTAACAATAGTAGCAGGAATAATTACAACTATAATTTTTGGTATATTAGGTTATAGAATATTGACGTTAAAATAAAGAACAAATATGGAACTATTAGGAGTGATTTTTCTCATTGCCGCAATTATCGGCGGTGGATTATTAGCTTGGACCTATACCAAGTCTGGAAAAAAATGGTTATCAGAATGATAAATAGTGTCAAAAGAAAGGGTGCTTGAACAAGCACCCTTTCTTTTTACAATTCATTCTTATAAATCGTCGCCATCACCTTCTGATACTGATTTTCCAACTGCATCCGCGCTTGCAGATTTTTGTAAACCGTTTCGGCTTCGACGAAATATTCTATCAAGGATATCTGACCTTCTTGCAAGGCTTGCTTCAAGAGGTCGAGGGACTTGTACAACAATGGCATGTCGTAGGTATCCATCGCTTCCTTCAATTGTTGCATTTCATTGTAGAGTGCCATGAGATTGTTTTCAATCTGCAATTGGGCATCTTCTTGCATGAGCTGGGCACTGATGGCTTGTGCTTTGGCAATCTGCACCTTCTTGCGATTGGAGAACAAGGGGATGGAACCACCTACGACAAAACCATTCATCGACATCTCGCTATCGGTATTGCGACGGAAGCCTGCCTGAAGCTTCGGAAGCCAGTTTTGCTTGTCTACCGACACTTGCTTTTCTGCAGCTTGTGTGGCAAATGCCATGGCTTGCAAATCGAGGTCGGAAGCGATGACTTCATCACGCAAGGTATTGAAATCGTTGATGTGCTTCACTTGTGGATATTGAGCTTCTGCAAACTCCAACGGCATGTTACCATTCATCGCCAACAAAGATTGGAGTGCCGAACGATGAGCGGCATTGTTCTGAGCAACCTCAGTCTGCACATTCATGCGTTCCATCTTGATTTTATTCACTTCCAGGATGTTGGCATCACCGGCTTCCAATCGCTTGGCATAGAGGGCATCCAATTCATCTGCATTCTGCTTGCGAATATCCATCAATGCCTTTTCCTGATTGAGGAGAATCAAATCCAAACAAAGGGTTTTAGCTTTCAACAAAATGTCCCGACGAACAGCCTGTTGTTGCTTGTCGATGGCTTCGTTGGCCAAGTCGGCCTGACGATTACGGATGATGTACTGAGTGGGGAAATCGAATCCTTGCGATGCCACGAACTCGGTGCCATGACCCGGCCCTGCTCCATTCTTATAGAAAGAACTATAGCTTACCGTCGGGTCGGGCAAGTTATTGGCGGTACGGTTTTCCATCTTCTGAGCCTTCAAAAGTTGGGTTTGAGATTGCAACTCCTTGTTGTTCTGCTCAATGCTCTGAAGCACTTGGTCGATGCTTTGCGCCTGCATCCCTATCGGGAGGCAGAGCGCTATGGTTATGATTAGTTTCTTCATACTATTTTATTTATCACCACTGAGTACACGGAGTTTCACTGAGTCTTCTATTTTTTTCTCTATGTACTCGGTAGTGTGTATATACTGCAAATGATGATTTATTTATCACCACTGAGTAACACAAAGTTTCACTGAGTTCTTATTTTTCAAAGAATAAATTTAAAACTCTGTGGTACTCCGTGTACTCTGTGTTGAATCAATTTCATTTCTTCTTATTCATCAATTCATAAACAATCGGAACGATAAAGCCATTCAAGAGGGTCGATGTCAACAAACCTCCGAGGATGACTTGCGCCATCGGACTCTGGATTTCATTACCCGGCAAATCACCACGGAAGGCCAATGGGATCAAGGCCAAGGCGGAAGTCAATGCGGTCATGAGAATCGGATTCAGACGGTCTAGAGAGCCTTTGACAATGCTTTCCTTCAACTCCATACCTCCGGCACGAAGGTCGTTGTAGTGGCTGATGAGCAACATACCGTTACGGGTGGCAATACCAAACAACGAGATGAAACCGATAATCGCCGGAATACTTACTTCACCCGAGGTAATCATCAAGGCGAAGACCCCACCAATCAAGGCCAACGGCAAGTTGATGAGAATCACCCCACTCTGAGCGGCATTCTTGAATTGCATGTAGAGCAAGAGGAAGATGACCACGATACTCATCAACGAAGTCAACAACAAGGTCTGGCTGGCGGCTTGTTCGCTTTCGAACTGACCACCGTATTCCACGTGATAACCTTCCGGCAACTTCACTTCGGCTTCGATGCGTTCCTGTACATCGTTTACTACCCCACGAAGGTCACGTCCACTGGTATTGGCGGAGATAACAATCTTACGTTTTACGTTTTCACGGCTCACGGTATTCGGTCCCATGGTAGAAACCACATCGGCCACATAACTGATAGGAATACGTTCACCGCTTGGGGTATCTATCATCAAATCACGCACCTTGTCCATTTCATCACGGGCATTGTCCTTGGCACGGACGATGAGGTTGAATACCTTGCCCTTTTCGTAAACTTGCGATACTACGGCACCCGCCAAGTTCACTTCCACAAATTCGGCAAATTCCGGCATGGTTACACCATACTTCGCCATCATTTCACGTTTCGGAACAAGCTGAAGCTGAGGACGTTCGATTTGTTGCTCTACATTGAGGTCGGCAATACCTTCCACTCCGGTGATAGCCGTCTTGATGCGGTTGGCGTAGAGATACAAATGGTTCAAGTCATCACCAAAGAGCTTGATGGCAATGCTCGCCTTGGTACCCGAAAGCATGGCATCGATACGGTGGCTAATCGGTTGACCAAGTTCGATGTTGGCACCCGAAAGGGTATTCAACTTGTCACGAACTTCCTGCATCATTTCTTCCTTCGAGCGGTCCTTCAATTCGTACGGTGCTTCGATTTCGCTTCCGTTTACCCCACGAGAGTGTTCATCCAATTCGGCACGACCGGTCTTGCGAGCCACGGTCTGGATTTCAGGAATGGAGAGCAAGAGTTCTTCCGCACGACGACCGAGCTTGTCGGATTCTTCGAGCGATACGCCTGGCATCGAGGTGATGTTAATGGTCAATGAACCTTCGTTGAACGATGGCAAGAACGAGCGTCCCAACGTAAAGAAACATCCCAAAGCCACCACGAACAAGGCGATGGTTCCACCCAACACCCACTTGTTGTATTTCAACACCCAAAGTAATGCACGTTCGTAATGCTTCTTCATCCATACCGCCACGAACGCTTCCTTCGGCAATCCTTCGCCCTTGGTATTGCCCAAGAGATAGCTACAAAGCACCGGAGTCAAAGTCAAAGCCACGAATGTAGAGGCAAACAAGGCCACGATGAAGGCGATGCCCAGCGGCACCAACATACGGCCTTCCATACCACTCAAGAAGAACAAGGGCACGAAGCTCACCACGATAATCAAGGTCGAGTTGAGGATAGGCATACGTACTTCCTTCGAAGCATCGAACACCACTTCGATGATGCCTCTGCGTTCTCCTTCCGGCAAGAGTCGGTTTTCACGCAAACGCTTCCACACGTTTTCCACATCGACAATGGCATCGTCCACCAACGAACCGATGGCAATTGCCATACCACCCAAACTCATGGTGTTGATACTCAATCCCATGTAGTGCAAAGCCAAGATAGCCACTACCAATGCCAATGGCAAGGTTACCAACGAAATCAACGTTGTACGGACATTCGCCAAGAAAAGGAAGAGGACGATAATCACAAAAATAGCTCCTTCGTAAAGCGATGACTTTACATTGTCAATCGAACTATCGATGAATCGGCTCTGACGGAAGATATCGGTCGAAATTTTCACATCAGGAGGAAGGTTCTTCTGTACATCATCGAGGGCAGCAATGAGCTTTTCGGTCAGTTCGATGGTACCGGTTTGCGGTTGCTTGCTCACGGTCACGAGTACGGCCGGCTTGCCTCTTTCCGATGCCAAACCGAGTTTCGGTTCTTGCGAACCAATCTTCACATCGGCCACATCTTCGAGGGTTACAGGTACCCCGTCGATGGTCTTGATCACGGCACGGCCCATTTGTTCTACATCGGTCGTAGAAAGCATACCACGCACGATGTATTCATTGCTATGTTCGTAGATGATACCCCCGTTCACATTCTGATTCATGTTGCTAGTCACGGCCATCACCTCGTCGAGCGAAACGCCATAATGACGCATACGGGCAGGGTCAATCAATACTTGATATTCCTTGATGTCACCCCCGAGGACGGATACCTGAGCCACCCCACCGGTAGAAAGCAAACGTGGACGGATGGTCCAATCGGCAATTGTACGGAGGTCAATCATCGAGGTACTATCCGAAGTCAAACCCACAATCAACACCTCACCCAAGATGGAGGATTGAGGTCCCATGGTCGGCTTACCCACGTTTTCGGGGAGTTCTTCATTTACCAAAGAAAGCTTCTCGCTCACAATCTGACGGGCGAGATAAATATCGGTATCCCAATCGAATTCCACCCAAACCACAGAGAAACCATTGGTCGAGGAAGAACGGACACGGCGCACGTGAGTCGCCCCGTTCACGGTTGTTTCAATCGGGAAAGTCACCAGTTGCTCCACTTCTTCGGCGGCCATACCATTCGCTTCGGTCATGACCACTACCGTAGGAGCCGTCAAGTCAGGAAATACATCGACTTCGGTATGATAGGCCGTATAGAAACCGCCCACCAGCAGAAGCACCGATGCCACCAACACCAAGATACGGTTGTGGAGGGAAAAATGTATGATTTTGTTCAGCATAATCTTATCTATTTTCTTACCACGGATTCCACAGATTTCCACAGATTTAATAATTAATTATTCTAATCTGTGTTTATCTGTGTAATCTGTGGTGCAATATCATTTAATGTTCATGACTATGAGCCGGAAGGGCATTGCTGGCCGAAGCCAATTTCACATGATAAGCGCCTTTCACCACGACCTTGTCGCCCGGATGAACGCCACTTAGGATTTGCACTTCCTTACCATTGCTGGCTCCCAATTTCACTTCCTGCTTCTTGTAACTTTCTTCACAATTCTGAATGTAGATGAAGTACAAGCCTTGTTCTTCGGTAAGGGCTTCAACCGGAAGGACGATGGCATCTTCCATTTGCTTGGAGAGCAAGAAGATTTCCACAAACGAACCCGGGATGATGTCGCCCTTGTTGTCGAAGCTGAAGGTTACCGGTACATAGAACGAACCTGCACCTGCCGACTTTCCATAAGACAAGAGCTTGCCATTGAGAGCTTCCAATTCATACACTTGATTGTCGTATGGAGTCTTGAAATTGGCCGAAGTAATGCCGTTCAGATACTTGTAATAACGTTCTGATACATCGGCACGGAGGAAGAGACGATTGTTCTGAGTCACCGTAGCCAATGGTTGGCCAACCGATACATAGTCGCCTTCCTTCACCAAGAGGTTCTTGATGTAACCACCCATTGGAGAAGTAACCGAGACTCCATGCTTGGTTTGATTCTTCGCCAAAGCTTCGTAAGCGAGCTTGGCATTTTCATATTTTTCCTTGATGGCAACGAATTCCTTTTGAGAAACGATTTGGCTTTCTACCAATCGGCTTGCTCGTTCGAAATCGACCTTGGCGGCTTCGTAAGCGATGCGTGCACGTTCGGCTGGATCACCGTCCTGCAACTTGCTGGCCGAGATAGACATCAAAGATGCCCCCTTGCCTACCTGCATACCTTCGGTTACCGAGCGTTGGAATGAAACGATACCCGATACATTGGCTACTACGATGCTTTCATTGCCTTGTGCTGCTTGTACTTCCCCACTCGCCTTGATGATTTGGCGGAAAGGTTTCGGTTGGATCACTTCCGATACCACACCTGCGGCTTTTGCCTTGGCTGGAGCCAACATGATTTCATCGGGATTCACTCCGTGAGCATGGACATGGTCATGGTCATGACCTGCGTGAGCATCGTGGTTGTGTGCTTCGGCTTCGTGGTTGTGGCCAGCGTGGGCATCGTGGTTATGTGCCTCAGTTGCATGATTGTGGCCTTCATGATTATGGCCTTCGTGTTCATGACTATGCTCTTCGTGAGAATGAGCGTGTTCTTCTGTCGCATGATTGTGCCCTTCGTGGTCGTGATGATGGCCTTCGTGGCTATGACCCGAATTGCTGGAGCAGGAGCCTAGGAGAAACATCCCCATGACTCCCATAAAGAAAATTTTCTTCATGATAGTATGTAATTTTATTGTTATTGTTCAATGGAATAAGTATGGTGCCAAGAATATGGCATCATAAATCAAGCAAGAACAAAAGAAGGAGGCGCACGAAGCCCCTGTACATGCCATAGGCACGTAGAATGTAGTTTCTCTAGATAGAAATACGAAAGATTTGCCTTTGTATCATTCAGAGGCAAAGGAATGGACAGAAGGTCGGCCAAGGTGTAAAGCAAGGCACAGAAGGAATAGTCGGGCGATACATCTACCGATGCCTTTTCGGGTGTAAGCGTTTGAAAATGAGTAACGCAATCGGAACCGCATGCATGATGAGTACCATGGGAACAATGTCCGGCATGCTGATGATGTTCGTGATGATGTCCCGTACAATGAGAGGTACATTCACAAGCCTCAACATCGTGTTGCAAACAAAGGATTTCCTGATGATGGTGATGAGGCAAAACCGATGCCGTCAACATCACGATGCTGACTACCATTAACATCCAGGCTATGAATCTTCGTTGCTTCATGGAGTGCAAAAATAGTGAAAGATTAGCTTACGACCAAATTTCGAAACAAAAAACACCACAGAGTAACACGGAGTTACACAGAGAAATTCAAAAACTCTGTGAGACTCCGTGTCCTCTGTGGTGAATCAATCAAGTTGTTTGTCTATCTTCTATTACCAAATCGAAGCACGCTTTTCCGGTGCCAAGTACATCGGGTCGGTTTCAGTGATGCCAAATGCTTCATACCA
>SUXY01000067.1 GCA_015060705.1 Bacteroides sp.
AAGTCAAGAAGGGGAAACTCCGTGAAGGCGACCTCGTCTTCTTCCACAACGGGCGGAAGAAGAAACGGGCCACCCATGTGGGGATTTATCTGAAAGACAAGAAATTCATTCATGCCAGTACGAGCCAAGGGGTCATCATCAGTACCCTCGATGAGGAATACTGGAAGAAGCATTGGCTCAGCGGAGGAAGGCCTTGAGAAAAACAATTCGACCTTTTAAAAAAACAATTAGACGTTTTGGTTGAAACGCCTAATTGTTTTAACCGAAACGCCTAGGCGTTTTCATCCAACCAACAAAAGAGAAAGCTATATGGAATACACCACCTATCTTTTCGACTTCGACTATACCCTTGCCGATTCCTCACGGGGCATCGTCATCTGCTTCCGCAACGTACTCGAACGCCACGGACACACCGGCATCACCGACGAGCAAATCAAGCACACCATCGGCAAGACGCTGGAAGAATCGTTTACCATCCTCACCGGCATCGACGATGTGGAAACCCTCGCCTCCTACCGGAAAGAATACATCAAGGAAGCGGACGAGCACATGAACGTGAACACCGTCCTGTTTCCCGAAACGGAATCCGTACTCCATCAGCTCAAGCGACAAGGAGCCAAGATAGGAATCATCTCTACCAAGTTCCGCTACCGCCTCCAAGAGGTGGTGGACAAGCATTTCCCAAGGGATTTCTTCGACATCATCGTCGGAGGCGAGGACGTGAAAGCGATGAAGCCCGACCCGCAAGGCATCCTCAAAGCCCTGAAGAAACTCCGCCGAAACCGGAAAGAGACACTCTACATCGGCGACAGTACGGTCGATGCACAGACCGCCCTCAACGCCAAGGTGGATTTCATCGGAGTATTGAACGGAATGACCACCCGTGAGGAACTGAAGGCATATCCGCACCGGCAGATATTGGAAAACTTGTACCTTCTTCCGCTTGTACAACGCCCTTCGGAATACAAGCCATTCAGGTTCGGCAAGGTGGAAAGCATCTATCGGGCCATACAAATCAAGCTGATACGAGGAAGAAAGACCGAATCCCCTACCTTGCTGGAAGTTTCGACCTGCAAGAACTGTGGCGAAGTGTATGTGGGCAATTATTGTTCGAAGTGCGGACAAACCCGTGACACCCATCGTTTCACCGCCCGCAACGCCTTCCAGAACATCCTGAGCGGATTCTTCAACATCGACAACGGATTCAGCCGGAACCTGTTGGAGTTCCTTTACCGCCCCGGCTATATGATTCGCAACTACCTGGACGGCAAGCGGGTAAATTACTTCAAGCCTTTCCAGACGTTGTTCGTATTGGCAGCCCTCTATGTGATTGCCGTCCAACTGATAGACCCTGCCTCCATGCGGTTATTGAAAAAAGAAGAGACCGAATACACCTACGAAACCTTGAAGGAAAACATCCGGGAACTGAAGAAGGAAGCATACTCCAAGCATACCCTCAACCTGTTGGAACGAAGCGAAGCATACGCCGACAGTGCGCGCTCGATGGAAGAATCCATCGACCCGATAGCCAACCACGCCTACGACTTCAGCCAAAAGACCGCCATCGAATTGCTAACGATTCTTGAGCCCAAAATCAAAGATTCCGAGGAAGAACCCGAAAAGGTCAAGTCCATTATCCGGGAAGTTGCCGATAGCCTCACCCGTGAGGATAGCCTGAAGCTGATAGATGCCGGCTATACCGAGCGTATCATCATCCAAGAAAAGGCCAAGGAACGGAAACGGATCATCCATTCCTTCCTGTCACAAAAAGAAACCGACGTAGAGGACATCTTTGACAAATTCATAAACAAAAGCATAGAGAGCAGAAATTGGCTCCGGGACTTCAAGGACAAGTATTTAGGTGAGGACAGCTTCATCGTATCGGTCTTCAACCTGATGGAAGGATGGATGCACGGCAACAAGGCTTTCAGCATTCTCGCACTGCTTCCTTTCCTGACCTTTGGCGTGCAATGGGGATTCCGTCGCACTCCCGTCGGACGAAGGCTGAACACCACCGAACTTTTCTTCTCGCAAGTGTATATCGCCGGACAAATCCTCTGGCTCTCCATCCTGATACTTCCCTTCACCGGGAAAGCCCATCTGGATGACGTGTTCGACTTGGATTATGCCCTCATCTTCCTGCTCTACGTGTGGGACTTCCGGCAACTTTTCGGTGTATCGTGGGGATATAGCTTCAAACGGACAATCGTCGGTGGTTGTTATTGCCTCCTGTTACTCCTTGGCATCAGTATCTTGCTGGTATTAATGGCATTGCTCCTCGCGTGGGTTATATCGGGAGAAAATCCATTTTTATGATGAAAAAGGAAGAAAAAGTTTTTGCCAATCCAAATAAAAGGCGTACCTTTGCGCCCGATTGAGACCGTGGAGGTAGAAAAGCAATCTCACAAGGGATTCACCTTGCGGTAAAAACCGTTTAATATTAAAAATAAAATGTACGTAATTGTAGAAATTAACGGTCAGCAGTTCAAGGCTGAAGAAGGCAAGAAGCTGTTTGTACACCACATTCAGAATGCTGAAAACGGCGCAACTGTTGAATTTGAAAAGGTATTGTTGGTAGACAACAATGGTACTGTAACTGTAGGTGCTCCTACTGTAGAAGGTGCTAAGGTCGTTTGTGAAGTAGTTTCTCCACTTGTAAAGGGTGACAAGGTTCTTGTTTTCCACAAGAAGAGAAGAAAAGGTTACAGAAAACTGAACGGTCACCGTCAACAGTTTACTGAATTGACTATTAAACAAGTTATTGCTTAATCATTAAAAAAGTAAGAAGACATGGCACATAAGAAAGGTGTAGGTAGTTCTAAGAACGGCCGCGAATCAGCAAGTAAGAGATTAGGCGTTAAAATTTACGGTGGTCAGGCTTGTAAGGCTGGTAACATCATCGTTCGTCAGAGAGGTACTGAATTCCACCCGGGTAACAACATCGGTATGGGTAAGGACCACACTCTTTTCGCTTTGGTAGATGGTACAGTTAACTTCAAGGTAGGTCGCGAAGACAAGCGCATTGTTTCCGTAATTCCTGCTGAAGCTTAATCAGTTACACATAAACGGTATAAAAAGGCTCACTTCGAAAGAAGTTGGGCCTTTTTTCGTACACCCTATCAAAATTTTATTTATCTTTGCAAGTCATAAATGAAAAACAAAATAAAGATATATAGATATGCTTACCATCAAACAAATTACTGAAAACACGGAAGCCGTTATCCGTGGATTGGAAAAGAAGCATTTCAAGAATGCACAAGAAACCATTGAACAAGTGCTCGCTTTCAACGACAAGCGCAAGAGCACTCAGAATGTACTCGATAAAAACCTTTCGGAAGTAAATGCTATTTCGAAATCCATTGGTATGCTCATGAAGGAAGGCAAGAAGGACGAAGCCGAAGCAGCCAAGGCTCGCGTAGCTGAAATCAAGGAAGCCAACAAGACTCTTCAAGCAGAAATGGACAAGGCTCAAGAAGACTTGAACAACTTGCTTTATACCATCCCTAACATTCCTTACGACGAAGTACCTGAAGGAAAGACTGCTGAAGACAACGTAGTAGAAAAGACTGGTGGTATGGAAACTCAATTGCCGGAAAATGCACTTCCTCATTGGGATTTGGCTAAGAAGTATGACTTGATTGACTTCGACCTCGGTGTGAAGATTACCGGTGCCGGTTTCCCTGTATATAAAGGTAAGGGTGCCCAATTGCAACGTGCCCTCATCAACTTCTTCTTGGACGAAGCTCGCAAGTCTGGTTATACTGAAATCATGCCTCCTACCCTCGTGAATGCCGCATCTGGTTATGGTACCGGTCAGTTGCCTGACAAGGAAGGTCAGATGTATCATTGCCAGCTCGACGACTTGTACTTGATTCCAACTGCAGAAGTTCCTGTAACCAACATCTATCGCGATGTCATCTTGGACGAAAAGCAGTTGCCTATCAAGAACTGTGCATACACTCAGTGTTTCCGTCGTGAAGCCGGTTCATACGGTAAGGATGTTCGTGGTTTGAACCGTTTGCACGAATTCTCAAAGATTGAAATCGTTCGCATCGACAAGCCGGAACATAGTAAGGAATCACACAAGGAAATGTTGGAACACGTAGAAGGTTTGTTGCAGAAGCTTGAACTTCCATACCGCATCCTCCGTCTTTGTGGTGGTGATATGAGCTTTACTGCAGCTCTCTGCTTCGACTTCGAAGTATATTCAGAAGCACAGAAGCGTTGGTTGGAAGTAAGTTCTGTTTCTAATTTCGACACATATCAGGCTAACCGTTTGAAGTGCCGTTATCGTACCGCTGAAAAGAAGACCGAACTTTGCCACACATTGAATGGTTCAGCATTGGCATTGCCACGTATCTTGGCTGCTTTGTTGGAAAATCATCAGACACCGGAAGGCATCCGCATTCCGAAGGCATTGGTTCCGTATTGCGGTTTCGAAATGATTGATTGATCATCATAGAATTGTCATTCAGAGCGAAGCGAAGAATCTCGTGAACATCCACATTTATGTCATCGAGATTCTTCGCTTCATTATATTCCGCTCTGAATGACAACTTATTTTTATCAGTAAGTTTCTTTGATATTAAATAATAACCCGTATCTTTGCAACCTCGAACAAAAAGAAAGTAAATAATTCAATATACCAACAAAATCACAGAAGCTATGAATAAAATCATTAGCAAATCACAGTTTTCAGAAAAGGTCTTTAAATTAGAGATTGAAGCTCCGCTGATTGCCAAGTCACGCCGTGCCGGTCACTTCGTGATTGTACGTGTGGACGAAAAGGGAGAGAGAATGCCATTGACCATTGCAGGTTCGGATGTAGAAAAAGGAACCATTACATTGGTGGTGCAGACCGTAGGTTTGTCATCTACCAAGCTTTGCAAGCTCAATGAAGGCGATTATGTACTCGACGTGGTAGGTCCGCTTGGACAAGCTACTCATATTCAGAATTTCGGTACCGTGGTATGTGCCGGTGGTGGTGTAGGTGTCGCTCCGATGCTTCCTATCATCCAGGCATTGAAGGCTGCGGGAAACCGTGTCATCTCCGTACTTGCCGGACGTAGCAAGGAATTGATTATCCTCGAAGACGAAGTTCGTGCTTCATCCGATGAAGTCATCATCATGACCGATGACGGTTCTTACGGAACCAAGGGTCTCGTGACCGAAGGTATCGAAAGTGTCATCAAGCGTGAAAAGGTGGACAAGTGTTTCGCTATCGGTCCAGCTATCATGATGAAATTCTGCTGCTTGTTGACCAAGAAATACGAAATCCCTACCGATGTTTCGCTCAACACTATCATGGTGGACGGTACCGGTATGTGTGGTGCTTGCCGTATCACCGTAGGTGGAAAGACCAAATTCGTTTGCGTGGATGGTCCTGAATTCGACGGTCACCAAGTGGATTTCGACGAAATGTTCAAGCGTATGGGATCGTTCAAGGATGTGGAACGTGAAGAAATGTCACACCTCGAACAACACGTTTGCAAGGTGGAACCACATATCAAGGAAGCGGAAGCTGCTGTTGCTGCTGAAAAGAAAGAACAGACTCCGATGGAAGTACTCCTCGATCGCAAGGCTCCTTGGCGCGAAGAACTCCGCAAAGCGATGAAGCCTAAGGAACGAACCGCTATTCCTCGTTGTCCGATGAATGAACTCGATCCGGTTTATCGTGCTACGACCCGTACCGAAGAAGTGAACACCGGTTATACCAAGGAACAGGCAATGACCGAAGCCAAGCGTTGTTTGGACTGCGCCAACCCGACTTGTATGCAGGGTTGTCCGGTTAGCATCAACATTCCTTCGTTCATCAAGAACGTGGAACGTGGTGAATTCCTCGAAGCTGCCCGCGTATTGAAGCACACCTCTGCCCTTCCGGCAGTTTGTGGTCGTGTTTGTCCGCAAGAAAAGCAGTGCGAAAGCCAATGTATGCACTTGAAGATGAACGAACCGGCTGTTGCCATCGGTAACTTGGAACGCTTCGTAGCCGACTATGAACGCGAAAGCGGCAACATTGCCCTTCCGGAAATTGCTCCGGCCAATGGCATCAAGGTAGCCGTAGTAGGATCAGGTCCTTCCGGTTTGAGTTTTGCAGGCGATATGGTGAAGTTGGGTTACGATGTAACTGTCTTCGAAGCTTTGCATGAAATCGGTGGTGTATTGAAGTATGGTATTCCTGAATTCCGTCTCCCGAACAAGATTGTGGATGTGGAAATCAACAACCTCGAAAAGATGGGTGTAAACTTCGTGAAGGACTGCATCGTGGGCAAGACCATCAGTGTAGAAGAACTTCAGGAAGAAGGTTACAAGGGTATCTTCGTGGCATCGGGTGCCGGTCTGCCGAACTTCATGAACATTCCGGGTGAAAACAGTGTGAACATCATGTCCTCGAATGAATACCTCACTCGTGTGAACTTGATGGATGCTTCGAACCCTGACACCGATACTCCAATCAACCCAGCCAAGAACGTGATGGTAGTGGGTGGTGGTAACACCGCTATGGACTCTTGCCGTACCGCCAAGCGTCTGGGTGCCGAAAAGGTATTTATCGTCTATCGTCGTAGCGAAGCCGAAATGCCGGCTCGTCTGGAAGAAGTGAAGCACGCCAAGGAAGAAGGCATCGAATTCTTGACACTCCATAACCCGTTGGAATACATTGCCGATGAAAAGGGTGCTGTGAAGCAAGTCATTCTTCAGAAGATGGAACTTGGCGAACCGGATGCATCCGGTCGTCGTAGTCCGGTTGCTATCCCGGGGGCTACCGTTACCCTCGATATCGACATGGCTGTAGTTGCCGTAGGTGTATCTCCTAACCCGATTGTTCCTACTTCCATCAAGGGTCTCGAACTCGGTCGCAAGAACACCATTGCCGTGAACGAAAAGATGCAATCGTCCATCCCGACCATCTTTGCCGGTGGTGACATCGTTCGTGGTGGTGCTACGGTAATCCTTGCCATGGGTGATGGCCGCAAGGCAGCTGCTTCTATGCATGAGGAATTGAGCAAATAAAAGACTAGAGAAGTCTTTCATTACATACTAAAAGTGCCGATAACTGCAATCGTTTGAAAAATAATTCAAGTTTCGCAGATTATCGGCACTTTTATATAAAAACTCACGATATACCATGCATCTCCTTACACTCCTGTCACCAGGACTTAACTGATTGTATTTCATCACAAATGGGGTGGCACGAGTGGTGCAACCATCATGTCACCGCTTACACCGAAACACCGTATACGAGCGTTCACCGAAAGATGTAGCATCTTATCGCAGTAAGATGTAGCATCTTATCGGGGTAAGATGTAGCATCTTTCAGCGGAAATCCGTATATCCAGGAACTTCATTGTAACCTTCAGATTATCAGAGACTCTGAACTTCCTGATAATCTGAAGGTAATTTTGTTTTCATTTCGTTTACACAAGTAAACACTCCACAACAATGTTCAATAATTCCTAACGCTAAGACTTTATAACACACATTTAAATACCCTTAACACGAAAGCGGCTACTTTTGCCCCCGTTAAGTTAAACCGAAAAAAAGAACATTAAAAAAGAAAACGATCATGAATCCACGGGCGGGCATCAGTATCTTGGTTTGCTGTATCGGAATCTGTTCCGTACAAGGACAAACCACCAAGAAGGACTCGCTCCAATCCCAAAAAGAAGGGGAAATCTATATTAACCAAGAGGCGGTAAAGAACATTGAATTCAACTTCCTGCCTCCAAAGGAAGTTATGAGACCTAAGCCGAAAATGGATGAGACCAAACCATGGATGGAGTTTCGGAAAGACCTTCCCAGTAGTCTGACCGACACAACCACCTTGCGAAAAAGGAAATACATCCGTATGTTACCTTATTCTATATGGGGACACGACCAGTCCTACCTGCTGATGAACAAGGATTCACTGATTATCCGAATGCAACTGAACCCGGAAAACATTAAGCCACTCCCGGGTATGGGACATGGCTATCGGGTAGTGCCTGAAGGAATGGACCAAAGTGTCACTCCAAGCAACCATCCCATCGGTGGTTTCAGTGCCGACAAGCTTCTGTTCGAAAACCTCACCAAGCGAGGACGCGCCATCAAGCGAAACCGGAAGAAAGCAAAGGCATGGAAGATTTACAAGGACTATGTACCCACCAAGGAAGATTCCTTGAAATGGTATGGAAACAAAAAGCGCATCCCGAAGGACACGCTTACCTTATTAAATAAAGATAGTATCAATCACTTCATAAACACAAAATAAACCGCGAGAATCAAACACACGAATGCAGCCAAGTGATTCCAATGCAAGGCTTCACCCTTGAAGAAAACCGTGGTAAAGACGGTAAAGATAATCAGTGTGATTACCTCTTGCATCACTTTGAGCTGCATCAATGTAAACGGGCCTCCGTTTTCGACAAAGCCAATCCGATTGGCCGGTACTTGAAACATGTATTCGAAAAAGGCAATGCTCCAACTGAATGCCACTACACCAATGAGCGGCAAGGAATCAAACCAACTAAATGTTTGCTTCATCTTCAAGTGACCATACCATGCGAAGGTCATGAAGATGTTGGAAATAACCAACAAACCGATTGTCCAAAATGCTTTCATATATTCTTATTCTTTTATTTTATCCGGTAATAATTCTTCCTGTACATTCGTCATACTTCCCCAAAGGCTGTACCGTGCCTCCGGATTCAGCGCTTCCAACTGTTTCAACACTCCCTTCATGTCCGTACGGTTGCTCTGTGTCTCATACGGGCAATTCTTTATTTGCTTTCGGAATCCACGTACCAATGCCAATTCTTCCAAATCCGATTCATGTACCATACACATCGGACGGATGATGGTCATATCAAACTTGTTCATCACCAATCTGGGCGGCATCGTGCTGAAGGCTCCTTGGAAAGTGATATTCATCAACAAGGTTTCGAGGATATCATCCATGTGATGCCCCAAAGCGATTTTGTTGCATCCCTGTTCTTTTGCCACCGTAAAGAGAGCTTTCCTTCGGTTCCACGAACAAAGGAAACAAGGCGACTTGCGGGTATCCGTTGACGGATCGAAGCTCGTTTCGTAATGAATGAACGGCACTCCCAATCCTTCGGCATAGGCACGAAGGTATTCCAAATCGGATTGATAAGGAATGTTGCTCATCGAGACATGGACGGCTACTACCGAGAACTTCGGCTTGAGGATACGGGAACGCTTCGCCAACAATTCCAGCAAGGCCAACGAATCCTTTCCACCTGACAGACCCACCAGAATCTTGTCGTCATCATCGATGAGGCGATACTTCACCACCCCCTTGTTGAACCGTTGACCGATTCGGCGCATCAGCTTGTCTTCTTCGGTAAATTTTGCCATATCTATATTTCAAATCGGATACAAAATTACACGAAAAGAATGATTTTGGAAAAAATTAAGGAAATAGAATTGTCCGAAGGATGATAATTCCAATAAAATGTATTAAATTTGAACTTGTATATAGTTAAACAACCGAAGAAACGATCATGAAAAAATATATTTTCTACCTTTTGGCTTGGTGCTGTATCAGTACGCTGTCGGCTCAAACGCTGAACCAAGCCAAGAAACTTTTCGACAATGGAGCTTACGAACAAGCCAAGACGGCTTTTTCCAAGCTCATCAAGCGCTCTCCCAACAGTGCAGAATATAACTATTATTACGGTGCTTCTTTATACGAAACCGGTGAGCTAAACAAGGCAGTACCTTATTTGGAAAAGAGTGCCAAGCGCAATTACATCGGTGCGTTCCGCTACTTGGGTAAAGCCTATGCCGACTTGTACCGATTTGATGAAGCGGTAGAAAATTACGAAACACACATTGATTGGTTGAATGAAAAGAACCGCGATACAGAAGAAGCCGAAGCCGAACTTTCGGAACTTCTCAAAAAGTCGCGTATGTTCAAGAGTGTAGAAAAAGTAGCGGTAATCGATAGTTTCGTTGTCAACAAAAGCAAGTTCCTCGATGCTTATAAAATAAGTAAGACAGCGGGTAAACTTCAGTTGAATGCAAACGGCAACGGCACCATTTATGAAAACGAAATGGGCAACAAGCGTATCTTCAGCGAAATGAAAGACAGCTTGATGCAACTCTATACCCAAGAATTACTGCTTGACGGTTGGGGTGAAAAGACTCATATCGAATCGCTGAATGATAGTTGCAACGTGAACTTCCCGTTCTTAATGGGTGATGGTACTACCCTTTATTATGCATCGGACGGTGAAGGTACCTTAGGAGGATACGATATATTCGTGACTCGTTACGATTCGGAAGACAATACTTATTTGCGACCAAGCAACATCGGTATGCCGTTCAACTCTACCGCCAATGATTACCTTTATGCGGTTGATGAATTCAACAACCTGGGTTGGTTCGTAACCGACCGCAACCAACCGGCTGACACGGTTTGTGTATACGTATTTGTACCAAACGAATCGAAAGAGAATTACAATTACGAAGCCACCGACCCACAAGTCATCATGGATGCAGCTACCTTGCGAAGCATCCAGGCCACTTGGACCGATGAGAACCAAGTACGCGAAGCTCGTCAACGACTAGCTTCTTTGAAATATGCCAAGGAAGAGGACGTGAAGAAGGCCGACTTCCATTTGATCATTGATGATAGTGCCACCTATACATCGTGGAGTGATTTCCGTTCGAAAGAAGCTCAAAGCACCTATCGCCAATTATTACAGAAGGAAAAGGACTTGAACCAACTTCAACAGAATTTGGCAAACAAACGTGAACAGTTTGCTACCGAAAATGGCTTGGGACAAAAGAAGTTGGAACCGTCTATCCTTGATTTGGAAAAACGTATTCCACAACTTCTGGAAGAAGTAGAAAAGCTGACGTTGGAAGTCCGTCGTCTGGAAATCGAAAAACTGAGAAAATAACCCTTTAAACCAAAAGGCTTATGGATATCGTTATCATTGCATCATTGATTATTGCAGGCTTGATTCTTTTTATTATCGAAGTGTTCCTGCTACCAGGCATCAGCATTGCAGGTATTGTATCTGCCGGTTGCATGCTTTATGGCAATTATTACGCCTTTGATACCCTAGGTACCATACCAGGATGTATTACCTTGGCAGTATCAGCTCTCGGTGTAGTAGCAATCACCATTTGGTTCATGCGTTCCAAAACTGTAGACAAACTTTCATTGAAGAAAACCATCGACTATCGACCGGAACCCTTGAAAGGTCTCGACTTGAAGGTAGGTGATGAAGGTATCGCCCTGACTCGTCTTGCCCTCATCGGCAATGCCGAATTCAATGGTCGAATCATCGAAGTACGTTCGTCGGGCGATTTCATCGATGAAAAAAGCAAGATACGTGTAGAACGTATCTTAGATGGTATCGTCATGGTACAGAAAGCATAAGTTAGTAAACAAACTATTAAAAACATAGAATTATGATTGACCCTAGTTTCATTCCTTTCATTCTGATTGGTGGCGGGATAATCTTTTTGTTTATCTTCTTCCACTATGTTCCCTTCTTCCTCTGGCTGAGTGCCAAGGTGTCGGGTGTAGATATTTCTTTGGTACAACTTTTTCTTATGCGCATCCGTAATGTGCCGCCACACGTAATCGTGCCGGCAATGATTGAAGCCCACAAAGCCGGCCTCAGCAACATTACCCGCGATGAACTTGAAGCACACTATATGGCAGGTGGTCATGTGGAACGAGTGGTACATGCCCTTGTTTCTGCATCGAAAGCCAACATCGAACTGACTTTCCAAATGGCTACAGGTATCGACCTTGCCGGTCGTGATGTATTCGAAGCCGTACAGATGTCGGTAAACCCGAAAGTGATTGACACTCCAGCAGTTACAGCCGTAGCTAAGGACGGTATCCAGTTGATTACCAAGGCTCGTGTAACCGTACGTGCCAACATCCGCCAACTCGTAGGTGGTGCCGGTGAAGATACCATTCTTGCCCGTGTAGGTGAAGGTATCGTATCATCCATCGGTTCTTCGGAAAACCACAAGTCGGTATTGGAAAATCCGGACAGCATCTCGAAACTCGTTCTTCGCAAGGGTTTGGATGCCGGTACTGCATTCGAAATCCTTTCCATTGATATCGCCGATATTGATATAGGTAGAAACATCGGTGCTGCCCTCCAGATTGACCAAGCCAATGCCGACAAGAACATTGCTCAAGCAAAAGCCGAAGAACGTCGTGCCATGGCGGTTGCTTTGGAACAGGAAATGAAGGCGAAGGCCGAAGAAGCCCGTGCCAACGTAATTCAAGCTGAAGCCGAAGTACCAAAGGCCATGGCAGAAGCCTTCCGTAACGGTAACCTCGGCATTATGGATTACTACCGGATGAAGAATATCCAAGCGGATACTGACATGCGTCAAAGCATAGCCCAACCGGAAACAACTTTAGGTAATACTGAAATCAAGTAATCTGACGAACTTAAAACTACTAATTATGGAAAAAAGATATTACGCCGAGTCAGAACTCATCATCAATGTAGACGGAACCATTTTCCACTTGCATTTGAAGCCGGAACAATTGGCCGACAAGATTATCCTTGTAGGTGACCCGAGCCGTGTTTCACTTGTGGCATCGCACTTCGACAGCCGCGAATGTGAAGTAGAAAACCGCGAGTTCAAGACCATTACCGGTATGTATAAAGGCAAACGCATCACCGTTCTTTCATCGGGTATCGGTTGTGACAACATCGACATCGTGATGAACGAAATTGATGCGTTGGCAAACATCAACTTCAAGACCCGCTACGAAAACGAAGAATTCCGTCAATTGGAAATTGTACGTGTAGGTACTTGTGGTGGCTTGCAGGAAAACACTCCGCTTGGAGCACATGTATGTACCGTGAAGTCTATCGGTTTTGATGGTTTGCTCAACTTCTATGCTGACCGTAACAAGGTGTGCGACCTCGACATCGAACAAGCATTCCTACTTCACATGGGTTGGAGAGGCAATCAATGTATCGCTCACCCGTATGTAGTAGATACCGACAAGGAATTGATGGAACGCATTTCGCAAGACGATATGGTACGTGGTCTGACCGTAGCTGCCGGTGGTTTCTTCGGTCCGCAAGGCCGTGAACTCCGTGTTCCATTGGCAGACCCTCAGCAGAACGAAAAGATCAAGAATTTCGAATACCATACCCTTCGTATCGCCAACTTTGAAATGGAAAGTTCAGCGCTTACCGGTTTGGCACGCTTGATGGGCCACAAGGCAGTTACCGCTTGTTTGGTAGTGGCTAACCGCACTCGTAAGGAAGCCAGTACAGAATACCGTCGTCAGATTGACGAATTGATTGTAAAGGTATTGGATAGAATTTAATTTAATTGTCATTCAGAGGAGCATTAGCGACGAAGACGTGTTGTTGAGGACTTCGTCCGAAAAATCTCGTGTACATAAACGTCTATGCATCCGAGATTCTTCCTCCCTTCGGTCGTCTGAATGACATAAATAGTTTTTTATGGAACAAAGCTTCAAAACAAACCTCATAAATAAGGAAGAAAAATACCAGCGTTTCCTCCCTGATTGGGAACTCCTCATCAGCGGAGAGACCGACGAAATTGCCGTATTGGCCAATACTTGTGCCGCACTACGTGAAGCCTTCGGCTTCTTCTGGATTGGCTTCTATCTAGTCAAGAACGAGCAATTGGTACTTGGTCCTTTCCAAGGAGATGTAGCCTGCTATCGCATCCGCAAAGGACGTGGGGTATGTGGAACTGCATGGGCCGAAGCCCGTACACAAGTAGTGCCGGATGTGGAACAATTCCCTGGACACATTGCTTGCAGCTCCCTCTCGAAATCAGAAATTGTAGTACCTGTCATCGCCAACGATGAAGTAATAGGTGTACTGGATATTGACAGTGACCAACTTGCCACCTTCGACGAAACCGATCGAATCTACCTGGAAAAGTTGGTTCATACTCTCTCTCAAAACCTCTATACAAATAAATGATGCAACAAGATACGATCTGTGCCATTGCCACCGCTCAAGGTGGAGCCATTGGAGTGATTCGCGTTTCCGGTCCTGAAGCCATCGAAATCACCTCCCGAATCTTTACCCCCATGGGTGGAAAGCCTTTGAACGAACGTCAGCCCTATACCCTCACCTTCGGAAAAATCCATTCTGCCGAGGGTGAAATCATCGACGAAGTTTTGGTGTCCGTTTTCCGTGCCCCCCACTCCTACACCGGTGAAGATTCTACAGAAATCTCTTGCCATGGCTCCTCATACATTCTTCAACAAGTGATGCGTAGACTGATAGAATGTGGATGTCGTTCAGCTCTCCCCGGTGAATATACTCAACGAGCATTCCTCAATGGAAAGATGGATTTAAGTCAAGCCGAAGCGGTAGCCGATCTGATCGCTTCTTCTTCCGCAGCAACCCACCGCTTGGCCATGAGTCAGATGCGTGGTGGTTTCAGTCAAGAGTTATCCATGCTTCGCGACAAACTGTTGCACCTCACTTCATTAATGGAACTGGAACTCGACTTCAGCGACCACGAAGAACTGGAGTTTGCCGACCGCACCGAGCTGTCTCAAATAGCTGATGAAATTGAAAAGGTCATCTCCCGTCTGGCAGATTCTTTCAATGTGGGAAATGCGATCAAGAATGGCATTCCGGTAGCGATTATCGGTGAAACAAATGCCGGTAAATCCACCCTGCTCAATGCCTTGCTGAACGAAGAAAAAGCCATTGTCAGTGACATTCATGGCACTACCCGCGATGTGATAGAAGACACGATCAACCTTCGTGGCATCACTTTCCGTTTCATCGACACAGCAGGTATCCGTCAGACCACCGATGTAGTAGAAAGTATCGGTATCGAACGCACCTTCCAAAAAATGAATCAAGCCGACATCGTGCTTTGGATGATTGACTCGGATAGCGAGGTAGACATGGAAGCTCTGAAAGATGAAATCCTTCCTCATTGCGAGGACAAGAACTTGATTATCCTCTTTAACAAATCGGACAAGGTAAGTACCGAACGATGTGACACTTTGCGTCAAGCCTTTGCCGAAGTGAATGCTCCGAAACTGTTCCTTTCCGCCAAGCAACGTCAGGGACTGGAAGAGTTGGAAGCCTTGTTGATAGAAACCGCTGCCCTCCCCGAAATTTCTCAAAACGATGTCATTGTGACCAACATCCGTCATTACGAAGCCCTTGTCCGTGCCCTCGAATCCATTCATCGCGTACAAGACGGCTTGCTAATGAACCTCTCCGGCGATTTCGTTTCGCAAGACTTGCGCGAGTGTTTGTCACATTTGGCTGAGATTGTGGGTGGTGCTTTTGATGTGGAAGATGTGCTTGGTAATATCTTTAAGAATTTTTGCATCGGTAAATAAATCTCTACCTCTGCAAGAAATATGGTTACAGGAATGCGTACAGTGTTATGTGGAACGAGAACGGCATCTGCATCAGTATTCACAAAGGAGGTTTGGATATTTATATCCGCTTCTGGGAGTACAGCGAGGGCGTAGGCAACTACCCCGACTGGAGCATCATCATCGCCCGTTGCGAATTCCGCAATGAATTGCGAGAGGATCGCTTCGAACTCCTCAAAGACTTTGTACGATTCTTCAAGGAGTATATGCCCAGCTACGGGTACAAACACCTTTGCATCGAGGATGACGACTACAAGTATTACCAGACACTCAACCTCCCCTGCATCAAACGCGGCTTTATGGGCTACCATTGCAACTATGGAGCACCGCTGAAGGATGTTGATGTTTAACGGTTGAAGCAACCTTAGAATGTGAGAAACTCATTTGTCCGAAGGTTTCCAAATTTTTCGGATAGTATCGGACAAATGGGTTTCTTTTTTATTCGGCCTGACAAGTGTACTCCCGAATCAGAGACAT
>SUXY01000068.1 GCA_015060705.1 Bacteroides sp.
CCGTTTGCGTTATCAGTACAAGGACCCATATACCGGTGAAGAAGAAGAAATCTTAATTGAAAATACCGAAACCCGTGACCAACCAAAGAACAAGGAAAATGCCTTGCGCCAGTTGCGTTCTATCCTTTATGACAAAGAATTGCAGCACCGCATGGAAGAACAGGCTAAGGTAGAAGCTGGAAAGAAGAAGATCGAATGGGGGTCACAGATTCGAAGCTATGTGTTCGATGACCGTCGTGTGAAAGACCACCGTACCAACTATCAGACTTCGGATGTGAACGGAGTGATGGATGGTAAGATTGATGGTTTCATCAAAGCCTACTTGATGGAGTTCTCTGGCTCGGAGAATGAATAAAAAAGGCGGAAAGTATTTGTTTTCTTCTGAAAAGGTTGTACTTTTGGGGTACTTTAAGAAAATTTGAAAGTTAAACCTTAAAAAGACATACTCATGGGAAAGAATAAGGCTCAAAGAAAAGCAGCTTATAACAAGCGTGAAGAAGAAAAAGCAAAGAAAGTTCTTCGCAATGTCATCATCGGTTTGGTAGTGATTGCCATTGTTTTCATTGCAATTTCACAGTTGGTATAAGAGAAATCATAAAGAGAGGGTGCTTGCATCCTCTCTTTCATTATATATAATAAGGTATATGGCACTGGAAATAGAACGGAAATTTTTGGTCAAGGACGATAGCTATAAGGCAATGGCATTTAGCTCCAGCCGGATTGCACAAGGCTATATCTGTAGTGGGAGAGGAAGAACGGTACGGGTGCGCATTCGCGATGACAAAGGATATCTCACCATTAAAGGCCCGGCCGATGTGAGGGGATTAGGTCGGTATGAATGGGAAAAGGAAATTCCGTTGCAGGAAGCCGTTGAACTAATGAAGCTTTGTGAGCCGGGGATGATTGATAAAACCCGTTACTTGGTCCGTTCGGGCAAACATGTGTTTGAGGTGGATGAGTTCTATGGCGAAAACGAAGGCTTGACCATTGCTGAAGTGGAGTTGGCTTCCGAAGATGAACCTTACGAAAAACTGCCTTTCATAGGCGAAGAAGTTACCGGTGACGTGAAGTATTATAATTCATTCTTAATGAAGAATCCATATACCCGTTGGTAATAGTACCATTAGACCACCTGCTAACTGTTATTTGAAGGGGGAGAAACTGTTATTTGACAGTTTCTCCCCCTTTTGTTATCAGATTTTATGCCTCGCTCCGTCTAAAAACACGCTAAACTTGCATCAGAAATTTAAAAAAGGAGCGATTATGAGAACAACATCCACTTTTGCACAGAACCTATTAGGTATGCAATCAGAACTTCATCGATTTGCGTTAAAGTTGACAGCAGACACTGAAGAAGCCAATGACTTGTTACAGGAAACTTCCTTGAAAGCCTTGGACAATGAGGAGAAATATACTCCGGATACGAATTTTAAAGGTTGGATGTATACCATTATGCGTAATATCTTTATTAACAATTATCGTAAAACCGTGCGTGACCAAACATTCGTCGACCAGACCGATAACTTGTATCATTTGAATCTTCCGCAAGATTCGGGTTTTGAATCCACTGAAGGCAATTACGATTTGAAGGAAATCCGTCGAATCGTCCATGCCCTTCCAAAAGAATATCGAGTACCTTTCTCCATGTATGTTTCCGGATTCAAGTATCGGGAAATCGCCGAAAAGTTGGCATTGCCGATTGGTACCGTAAAAAGCCGGATCTTCTTCACCCGTCAGCGTTTGCAGAAGGATTTGAAGGATTTCCGTTAAATAGACCCTCTATCTTCACAATATATAACTAGACTTTTCATCATTGCGTCGGCCCTTCGGGAGAATCGCCGGCGTATCTTATCCTTTCTTCTTCCAAATGAGTGGACGCAAGACGTAATAACCCACTAAGGCAGCCAAAAGGACGCCTGTAGTATTGGCAGCTAAGTCCAGCCAGTCTCCTCCACGGTGTTCGGTACAGTAGCTTTGTGCCAATTCAATACCACCGCTGAATGCAATGGGCACAAGGATACCTCCTATTAACATTTTGGACCAGTTGATGGTTTGATGTTTACGCAAATATTCTATCCACAACAAAAAACATAGGCCGCCATACATGCAGATGTGTACTACCTTATCAATTCCTGGAATTTCTTCCATGTCGGTTTGTGGTGGTTTGAAGAATGACAAGTATAGAATAGTTAATACCACCATCCAAGTCAATGGGTATTTCTTTAAATAATATAGCATACGATATTTTCTTTTAAATTCGAGTGTAAAGCTACGAATTATTTTATACATTTGCGGACTTAAAACGAATCTTATGTTAAATTGAAAGTTTTTATATAGAAATGGATAGAGCAAGTTTCGGAAGTAAGATAGGTGCGATATTGGCAGCTGCCGGTTCGGCGGTAGGTTTGGGAAACATCTGGCGTTTCCCTTATGAAGCTGGTAATCATGGGGGTGCCGCCTTTATTTTAATCTATTTGGCCTGTGTGTTTATCATGGGTATGCCAATTATGATTGCAGAATTTACTGTTGGTCGCCGGGCAAAGGCGAGTACAGGTAGAGCTTTTGGTCTTTTGGCGAACAATAGCAAGTGGAATTTCATCGGTATGTTGGGTGTGTTGGCAGGTTTGTTGATTTTAGGTTATTACTCGGTAGTAGCCGGTTGGACGCTGGAATACATCATCGCATCGGTAACCAATGGTTTTGCCGATAAAACGCCGGAAGATTTTGTTGCTGCTTTCCAAACGTTTTCACAAGATCCGATTCGTCCGGTAATTTGGTTGTTGGCATTCTTGTTCTTTACTCATTTTATTGTTGTAAAAGGGGTAAAAGACGGTATCGAGAAGTCAGCTAAGATTATGATGCCTGTATTGTTTATTCTGATTGTGGTATTGGCTATTTGTTCTATGACCCTTCCCAATGCAAGCAAAGGTTTGGAATTCTTGTTGAAACCGGATTTTAGCAAGGTAAATGCGGATGTGTTCTTGGGAGCCATGGGACAGGCATTCTTCTCCTTGAGTTTGGGGATGGGGTGTCTTTCTACGTATGCTTCTTATTTTGGTTCGGATACTCGCTTGGGTAAGACTGCTTTGAGCGTAGGAGTCATCGATACTTTCGTGGCAATCTTAGCTGGATTGATTATTTTCCCGGCTGCATTCTCGGTAGGTATCCAACCGGATGCTGGTCCTTCGTTGATTTTCATCACTTTGCCGAATGTGTTCCAACAAGCTTTTGGAGGTATCCCATTCTTGGCGATGATTTTCTCGTTGCTGTTCTATGTCTTGTTGGCATTGGCTGCTTTGACATCAACCATTTCATTGCACGAGGTAGTGACTGCCTACTTGAATGAACGTTTTAAGATTGGCCGTAATCGCGCGGCTATGTTGGTGACAGGATTTTGTATAGTTACCGGTATTTTGTCGTCTTTGTCTTTGGGTGCTTGGGATGCCAAGTTCTTCAGCTTGAGTTTCTTCGACTTGCTTGATTTTGTGACAGCCAAGTTGATGCTTCCATTGGGTGGTTTGTTGGTCTGCTTGTTTGTGGGTTGGTACTTAAAGCGTTCGGTTTCGTACGAAGAATTGACTAATTATGGTCTTCAAAAAGCTACTTACTTCCCAATTTATATGTTTATCTTGCGTTATTTTGCTCCGATAGCCATTACCTTGATTTTCGTCAATGAATTAGGTTGGTTGTCATAACGTATGTGGAAGGATTTCTTTTATTATTCCAAAAGTGAGCGGAGAGCTGTCTATGCATTGTGCATAGGGATAGCTCTCTTGCTTATTGCTATATGGATGATGCCGGATGTTTCAAAAACCTTGATTGCGGAAACACCGGATGTAGACTCTGTAGCCTTAAAGTCTTTTGAACAAGAAGTTCTGTCCAAATCCTATTCCAAGAGAGGAAAGAAGCATTTTGTTGCAGAGGAAGTCCCCGTATCTTTGACTGCTTTTGATCCAAATATGGCCGATTCCATCGAACTTTCTCGACTTGGACTTCCGGGTTATGTGGTACGGAACATCCTGAAATATCGTCAGAAAGGAGGTCGTTTCAAGACAACGGAATCTTTTTCCCGTATTTATGGGTTGGAACCGGATTTGTTTGAAAGGTTGAAGCCTTATATTCGTATAGCGGAACCCAAAGTCGCAGAAGCGAAAAAGGTAGATACGATTGCTGTTCGTAAGGTTGTGGAGAAGAAAGTGTTCAAGTATCCCGAAGGTACCTTGGTGGATGTGAATGGGGCTGATACGACCGAATTAAAGAAGATTCCGGGAATAGGGAGTGGTATTGCCAAGGCAATCGTATCTTATCGGAGTCGTTTGGGAGGTTTCTATGCTTTGGAGCAATTGGCTGAGATTGAATATATGACTCCAGCCTTAATGAAATGGTTCAAGTTGGAAGAACCGGTCGTTCGTCCGTTGAAAGTCAATGAGGCAGGATTGGAAACGCTACGTTCTCATCCTTATCTGAACTTCTACCAAGCCAAGGTGATTGTCGAACATCGTCGGAAGAAGGGGAAACTAAAAAGCCTTTCCCAGTTATCCCTATATGAGGAATTCACTGAGAAAGACTTGGAACGCCTGTCGGCTTATCTTACATTTGATTAATGCTGATATCCGGCTGCTTCTGCAATCTTTGCAGGGATTTCAGTATTATCCATACGGCCTTGGAACAATTCAGCATTAGCACCAATGGCATATACAGGAACGTATCCGGCAGAGTGACCGCCGCTTGTCCAACCTACATTGGCAATGCTATTCAGGATTCTCTTGGCTTCCCCTGAAATCGGTTCATCTTGGCTGTAGAGTGTCTTCACCAAGTCTACCGGTTGGTTGCCGAACGACTTGTCATATACAGCCTTCAAACGCGCTTCTTGCTTTTCGCTCAACTTAATGCTATCCCAGAAACCAAAATATTCCTTCAATGCTTTTTGGATAGCTTCCCAAGGCACCTGGTTCTTGTACTTGGCTCTCAATCCATTGACAACGCGTGTAAATTCGCCTTCACTCATCTTTTGGGATTTCAAAGCTTGCAAGTTGAGGTTGTATGAACCGTTGCCAATAGAGATACCGCCTGTTTCATGGTCGGCAGTCACTACGATCAATGTTTCGTCCGGGTGTTGTGCGTAGAACTCATAAGCTACCTTGATTGCTTCATCCATGTCCATTACTTCGCGGAAGTTGGTAGCAGCATCGTTGCTATGACCTGCCCAGTCAATCTTACCGCCTTCCACCATCAAGAAGAAGCCCTTTGAGAGGTCTTTTGACAAGAAGTTGATACCGGCACGAGTGATTTCAGCCAAGGTCATATCGCCTTTCTTACGGTCGATAGCATAAGGGATGGCGCTTCTATCCTTTTCGGAAGCTTTTTCTGTTTGGAACAGAATCATCTTTTCTGCTTTCTTGGCTTTCTTAAGATAGTCCTTGTATCCACGTGCCAATGTAAAGCCGGCCTTTTGGGTAAGGTCGTAAAGGTTTTCGTAAGTCTTACCATCCTTAGCCTTTTCGTTGGTTGGATCCAAAAAGTCAGAAGCAGCATAGAAGTCAAAGTTAGCTTCAATCAAATCCAAACCGATGTTGTAATAGCTGCTTCTACTACCTTGGTGGGCGTAGAAAGCGGCTGGTGTAGCATGGTCGATACTCACACTTGAACTAATACCCACGCGATAGCCGTTGGCTTTAGCCCAAGTAGCAACACTACCTACTTCGGTCAAGCCCTTGGTCACACCCAATGCACCGTTCTTAGTCTTGCTTCCAGTAGCTAGAGCTGTACCTGCTGCAGCAGAGTCGGTTACTCCATTGGTAGCCGAGAAAGTAGTAGCCATGGTGGCATACGGGAATTGAGTGAAAAGGAGAGGGGTAATACCGATTTCGCCTTTCAATTCGGAAAGATACATTTCGGTACCTTGTACTTGGTTGACTCCCATTCCATCACCGATGAAATAGAAAACGTACTTTGCCTGTTGTGCTTGTGCGGATACCAAAAGCATGAACAGGAAAGAACAAATGAGGGAAATTCTTTTCATACTATTATAATTAATGAGTTTTTTATGCTTCAAAGGTAAAAATAAAAAAGCAGTTACTAAATATCGTAACTGCTTTTTTTCTGTGGTGCCACCAGGAATCGAACCGGGGACACAAGGATTTTCAGTCCTTTGCTCTACCAACTGAGCTATGGCACCATCATTTCTTGTTTGCGGTTGCAAATGTAGGGAGTTTTTTTGATACTGCCAAATATTTTATGAAGAAAATGCAAAAATATTATTTCTCGCTTGCTTTTCTGTTGTTATTCAGAGCGAAGCGAAGAATCTCATAAACATAAATGGAGGTTATCGAGATCCTTCGCTAGCGCTTTGGATGACAATTATATAATTCTTTAGTTTTTCAACGGGTTCCACCCTTGTGCTTTCAGCTCGAATTCTTGTCCATCGCGGGTGATGAGACCGCATCCAAGCTCTGCTTTTGTGATGTGACCGATGACTTTTACCCCCTTCATGGCAGCCACCTTGTCGTGGTCCGTCAAAGGTACAGTGAAAAGGAGTTCGTAGTCTTCACCTCCATTCAAGGCGCAGGTGGTGACGTTCATATTCAGTTCTTCGGCCATAACGGCTGTTTGATAATCGATAGGGATGCGCTCTTCATAGATGCGACAGCCTACCTTGCTTTGGGTGCAGATATGCATCAATTCGGAAGATAAACCATCGGAAATGTCCATCATGGCTGTCGGATGAATGCCTTCTTTTGCTAAAGCTTCGACAATGTCCTTGCGGGCTTCGGGCTTCAATTGACGTTCCAATAGATATTCCTTGCCGCTGAAATCCGGGTTGATTTCCTTTTGGCCTTCGAATACTGCTTTCTCACGTTCCAAAAGTTGGAGTCCCATGTAAGCGGCACCCAAGTCACCGCTGACACAAATCAAGTCGGTTTCTTTGGCTCCATTCCGGTAGGTGATGCCTGTCGAGTTGGCTACTCCTAAACAAGTGATGCTGATGGCAAGACCGGTTACTGAGGAAGTGGTGTCGCCACCCACAATGTCTACCCCATGCAACTGACAAGCCAGTTGCAGACCTTCGTAGAATTGTTCCAGATCTTCAATGCAGAATCGCTTGGAAACAGCCAAAGATACGGTAATCTGCTTAGGAGTACCGTTCATGGCATAGATGTCGGAGAAGTTAACGATAGCCGACTTGTATCCCAAATGTTTCAGTGGGGTATAAACCAAGTCGAAGTGAACTCCTTCCATTAATAAATCAGTCGTAACCAAGGTTGGCTGATTGCCGAAGTCCAATACGGCGGCATCATCGCCTACACCATACTTTGTTTCCGGGTTCTGGATTTGAATGTGTTCAGTGAGACGCTTGATTAAGCCGAACTCACCGATAGTCGATATTTCTGTTCGTTGGTTTTCTTGCATATATTATACTCTATTAATAAGTTCACGCATAATGGTGGTCATAAGTGGCTGCGCCTGGTCGGCTGCCTTTTGTACATCCTCGTGGGTTACTTCCACAATCTTGCCTTCCACGCCTAAGTCGGTGATGACCGACATGCCGAATACCTTGATGCCGCAGTGGTTGGCTACAATCACTTCCGGTACTGTCGACATGCCGACGGCATCTGCTCCTAGGATACGGAACATCTTGTATTCGGCAGGTGTTTCGTAAGTCGGACCTTGGGTGCCGATGTAAACACCGTGTTGGACCTTAATGCCCTTTTCGGCGGCAATGGCATCGGCTTGACGGATGAGTTCCTTGTTGTAGGCTTCGCTCATGTCCGGGAAACGGGGACCGTAAGGGATGTTTTTTCCACGCAACGGATGTTCCGGGAAGTGGTTGATATGGTCGGTAATGATCATCAAGTCGCCAATTTCGAAGTCTGGATTCATGCCTCCGGCAGCATTGGAAACAAATAACGTTTGAATACCTAGCTCGCGCATGACACGTACCGGGAAGGTCACTTCCGTCATGGCATATCCTTCGTAGAAGTGGAAACGGCCCTGCATGGCCATGATGTCTTTGTTGCCCAGTTTTCCGAAGATTAGCTTGCCGCTATGGCCTTCGACGGTCGAAACCGGAAAGTTAGGGATGGTTTCGTATCCGATTTCGTATTTATCGGTAATCTCATTGACGAGGCTTCCCAAACCGGTTCCAAGAATGATGGCAGTTTCGGGTTGCGTATGCATCTTACTCCTCAAAAAGGCGGCTGTTTCTTGAATTCTTTCTAACATAATCCAAAATGTATTTGTTGAATGTCTCTTGCTGGTCTTGTAGGAAAGCGACTTCGATTGGCAATACATACATGTACGGCTGAATGCTTTTCGGGAGGTGTGGATGCGTAACCATGCGAGTGGCATCCTTTTCCGTCGTGATGATCATGCGCTTCCCTTCGGGCAATTGCAGGAATTTGTCCTCGATTGCCTGCATGTCTTCTTCGGTGAAATCGTGGTGATCTCCGAAGGTCAGGGAATGAATATGGTTGTTGACAGTCGAAAGTTCCGCTTCCAATGGCTCAGGCGAGGCTATTCCTGTTACCAACAAAATGTGTACGGCGGGATGAATGCTTTGCATGGTGTATTCTCTTCCACCATTGAACAATGGACGCAGTTTGCCGTAGTCCATGGTCGTGAAGAAGAGTTGCTGGAAAGCATAAAGGTTCATCTGCTTGGTCAGTACGCGGTATTCCATAGGTTTCAGGTCCTTGGGGCACTTGGTAATGATGACTACATGTGCACGGTCTTTGCCCGAAAGCGGTTCGCGCATTCTTCCGGCAGGCAATAAGGCATCTTCTGTAATCAGTCGGTTGTGGTCCACCAACAGGATGTTGACTCCTGCTTTCACGTGTCGGTGTTGGAAGGCATCGTCCAACAATATCACATCAGTTCCCGGTGCTACCTTCTCCTTGCATAACTGTTCGATGCCGTTGCAGCGATTGGCGTCCACGGCCATGTGGATTTGAGGGAACTTCTGTTTCATTTGGTAAGGCTCGTCACCGATTTGGTGCATCGGAGTTCCTTCCTTTGCCAGTACGAAGCCTTTGGATCTGCGCTTGTAACCGCGACTTAGCACGGCTACCTGATAGTTCTTCTGCAAGAGTCGAATCAAGTATTCGGTATGCGGAGTCTTGCCGGTTCCACCCACGGTTAGGTTGCCGATGCAGATGACCGGAAGGTTGAAACTTCTTTCTTTATAGTAGCCCCAATCAAACAATTTATTGCGCAACCATACACCGGCTCCATAAATCCATGAAACCGGGTATAGCCACTTATTGATTTTGATTAGGTCTCTACTCATGTTAAGCTTCCGTTGTTATTGGATGCGTAAATCGAACGGCATTCGTGCTTGAATGCGGTCCATATCCTTTACGTTCTGGATGAACTTGATGGAAGGGTAAGCTTCTCCCAATGTTTCCATCAATTGTCCTTCGATGTAATTGCTTTTGCCTTCGTTCATCAACGAAGAGAAGAAACTTTCCTTGCTTGGGTAGGTGAGGAGGCTGTATGCTTCGACTTCGGCCTTTTGTGCTGCTATTTCGATCGCTTTGTTCAATCCGCCCAATTCATCGACTAGCCCCAATTCCTTAGCGGTTGCTCCGGTCCATACACGACCTTCTGCAATCTTTTCGATGGCTTCCACGCTCATGCCTCTGCCGTCTGCGCAACGTTTCACAAAGAGCTTGTATCCGTTGTTGATGTAGTTCTGCATGGCAGCTCTTTCGTCGCTGTTGAATGGACGCGCCAATGTACCCATGTCGGCAAATTTATTGGTCTTCACCATGTCGAAATGCAAGCCGAGCTTGTCGGTCAACAATTCTTCCATATTCGGGAACATGCCGAAGATACCGATGGAACCGGTAAGGGTGGTCGGATTGGCTACGATGTAATCTGCAGCACAAGAAATGTAATAACCGCCTGATGCCGCATAGTCACCCATCGAAACGATGACCGGCTTCTTTTCTTTTAACAAGACTACTTCGCGCCAGATTTGTTCAGAACCGTAGGCGCTTCCTCCCGGAGAGTTTACACGGAGCACAACAGCTTTGATGGTTTCGTCTTCACGCAGTTTGCGCAAGTCCTTGATAACCTTTTCGGAGTTGATGCCTTCTTCCGGAGAAGTAGAGTCGTCAATGCCGCCGAATGCATAATAAACGGCGATGATGTTTCCGCTCTTGTCCAATGGAGTATTACGCTTCACATTCTTCATGTCCTCCAATGAGAGCGTACGCAAAGATTCGTCGGCTTCACGACCGCTGATTTCCTTCAAATAATCCAATACACCATCTTTGTACAAGAGGGTATCTGCCAATCCGTTTGCCAAGTACGTCTCAGCCGGTTGGAGGTCCATCATTTCGTTGGCATATTTGTTCAAAGTCTCTACTGGAATGTTCCGCGATGCAGATACGTCTTCCAACAAACGCTCCCAGATGGAGCTCAAGAAGGCAGTCACTTGTTCACGGTTAGCATCGCTCATTTCGGTGGCGATGAATGGTTCTACAGCCGATTTGTAAGTGCCGACTTTAAAGATTTGCATTTCAACACCCACCTTCTTCAGCAAGTCCTTGAAGAATATTGGTTGGGAAGCCAAGCCGTGCCAGCTGATGCTACCTTGCGGATTGACGATGATCTTGTCGGATACACTTGCCAAGTAGTACATATCTTGGGTGTATTGGTCGGCATAGGCCACGATAAATTTTCCACTTTCCTTGAAATCCAACAAGGCGTGACGGATTTCCTCCAACGAAGCGAAAGAGGTTTCGAGGAAGGCTGTTTGAAGATAGATTCCCTTGATGTCTTCGTTATCCTTGGCCTTTTGGATGGAAGCGAGAATGTCATCCAATCCATATGCTTGGTTTTCTTCGCCCATCAATGTTTGGAATGGGTTATCTTGTACACGTTCAGATAAGGTGCCTTCCAGATCAAGGATAAAGATGGAGTTTTCCTTGACGACAGTTTCTGTATCAGATGAGGCTACCATACCCACCATGGTCACGATGCCTAGAATGGTAAAAATGATACCTGCAAGCACAACGCCTAAAACGCTGGCAAAGGTGAATTTAATAAAATCTTTCATGAGTGTATGTGCTATAATTGTTATATTATATATTATATTAAACAACAAAATTAGGTGATTGTGCCGAATGTGCAAAAAAAAGCGGGTACTTTTTGGCTTATTGGTAGAAAATAAGCATCTTTGGCGTATCCATAAGAACGAAAAGTAGCATGAAAAAGTTATTGTCTTTGCCTCCCAATTTGGTGGAGTGCTTTCACGATGTTGAAAAAGTGGACTGCTCCGAGTGGTTTTGTACCTCTGATCCAGTCGGTCATAAGTTGGGTTCCGGTGGTGGTACGGCTTGGCTTCTGGAAGCTTGCCGTCAGGAGTGGACGCCAGATGCAACCCTGCCCGAATGGTTGGGGCAGGAGAAACGTATTTTGCTCCATGCCGGTGGTCAGAGCCGCCGGTTGCCGGGGTATGCTCCATCAGGAAAGGTCTTGACACCGATTCCAGTCTTCCGTTGGGCACGTGGCCAACGATTGTCGCAGAACCTCTTGTCGTTGCAGCTCCCTTTGTATGAGAAAATTCTGGGAAATGCTCCCGATTCGTTGCATACCTTGATTGCCAGTGGCGATGTGTGTATTCGTGCCAGTAAGCCGTTGCAGAAGATTCCCGAAGCGGATGTCGTTTGCTATGGTTTGTGGGTAGACCCGAACTTGGCGAAGAACCACGGGGTATTCGTGTCTTCCCGTCGAACACCGGACAAGTTGGACTTCATGCTTCAGAAACCATCGGTGGAAGAACTCGGTCAACTGATGAAGACCCATTTGTTCTTGATGGACATCGGTATCTGGCTGTTGAGCGATAAGGCTGTAGAATTGTTGGTAAAGCGTTCGCACAAGGAAGGAAAGCTTTCTTTCTATGACATGTATTCCGATTTCGGTTTGACATTGGGTGAACATCCGCGTATTGTTGATGAGGAGCTCAACCAATTGAGCGTGGCGATCTTGCCGCTTCCGGGAGGGGAGTTCTATCATTACGGAACCAGCCGGGAGCTGATCTCATCGACCCTGAACATCCAGAATCTGGTCATCGACCAACGGGCCATCATGCATCATAAAGTGAAACCGCATCCGGCCATGTTCGTGCAGAATGCGGAAATTCATTTCCCGTTGACGGCGCAGAATTCGGAAATATGGATTGAGAATAGTTGTGTAGGGAAGGGTTGGACCTTGCGTCAGCAAACCATTGTGACAGGTGTTCCGATGAATGACTGGACACTGGATGTGCCGGCAGGCGTTTGTGTCGATGTCGTTCCGATGGGTGAAACCGAATATGTGGCCCGTCCGTATGGCTATCACGATGCATTCAAAGGTGAACTGGATAAATTAGAAACGTTGTATTTGGGTCGTCCGTTCACGGAATGGCTGACAGAACGCGGCTTGACATTGCAGGACGTGTCACCGACTCACGATTTGCAGGCGGCCCGTCTTTTCCCGGTAACCGATTCTATCGAAGCGTTGGGGCTGATGATGCGTTGGATGATTTCCGAACCGTTGTTGCAGGAAGGAAAAGAAGCTTGGTTGCGTAGCCGTAAGCTTTCCGCCGATGAGATTTCGGCTGATGCCAACTTGCGACGTCTGGTAGCGCAGCGGGAAATGTTCCGGGTATCCAATTGGCCGATATTGGCAAAGAACCATGAATACAGCGTCTTCTACCAGCTGAATTTGGAAGATGCTGCCCAACAATATGCCAACCATCAGTTGCCGTTGCCGGCAGCCTTGCCGGAGACTGCTCCGATGATGAAGCGCGTCAGCGATCAAATGTTCCGTGCTCGAGTGATGCAATTGAGCGGAAAGAACAGCCAATCCTATGAAGACCGTGCTTTTGGTTGGATGCGTGAAGGAATGACGGAAGCCGCCCTGGCACAGAAGCAACGCCCGCATTTGGATGTCTATTCCGACCAGATTGTGTGGGGTAGAAGTCCGGTGCGTATCGATTTGGCTGGTGGATGGACCGATACTCCGCCGTACTGTTTAAACGAAGGAGGCAATGTGGTGAACATGGCTATCGAACTGAATGGTCAACCTCCGTTGCAGGTCTATGTCAAGCCTAGCCAACGTTACGAAGTCGTACTCCGTTCCATCGACTTGGGAGCCATGGAAATCGTAAAAACTTTCGATGAATTGGCGGATTTTATGAAAATAGGTTCTCCGTTCTCCATTCCTAAAGCCGCTTTGGCATTGGCGGGCTTCTTGCCGGGTTTCTCGGTAGAAACCTATTCCTCTTTGGAAGAACAATTGAAGGAGTTCGGTTCTGGTTTGGAAATAACATTGCTTTCAGCCATACCGGCAGGTTCCGGTTTGGGTACTAGCTCCATCTTGTCGTCTACAGTCCTAGGAGCCATATCCGATTTCTGTGGCTTGAATTGGGACAAGCATGAAATCGGCAATCGCACCTTGATCCTGGAACAGTTGTTGACTACAGGAGGCGGTTGGCAAGACCAGTACGGTGGTGTGCTTCGAGGGGTGAAGCTGTTACAGACCAGTGAAGGCATGGATCAGCACCCGATGGTGCGTTGGTTGCCGGATTACTTGTTTACCGGTGCTGAATATCAGAAGTGTCATTTGCTCTATTATACCGGAATCACTCGTACGGCCAAAGGAATCTTGGCGGAAATTGTACGAAGCATGTTCCTGAACTCTAGCGAACACTTGATGCTTTTGGGAGAAATGAAAGCCCATGCACTGGATTTATACGATGCCATTCAGCGTGGAAACTTCGATGAAATGGGCCGTTTGGTAGGCAAGACCTGGGAACAGAACAAGCGTTTGGACTCGGGAACCAATCCTCCAAGTGTGGAAGTCATTATCCGCATGGTGTCCGATTATTGCTTAGGATATAAATTGCCGGGAGCCGGTGGTGGAGGCTATTTGTATATGGTAGCCAAGAGTCCGGAAGCGGCCGTCCGTATCCGGAGTATCTTGACGCAGAACCCACCGAATGCTTGTGCCCGTTTTGTGGACATGACTTTGTCTGATAAGGGCTTTCAGGTGAGCCGAAGTTGATAGTATTCTATAGCTCTTCTCTATTGTCATTCAGAGCGAAGCGAAGAATCTCAAGTACATCAGGTGATTGTTGCCGAGATCCTTCGCTTCGCTCTGGATGACAATCATATTTTGTTTAATGAAAGATGGCAATGAGTGTGTTTTTGATGTTTTGTATCGCTACTTCCCGTTTCATTGCTTCTTCTAACGGCATATGCACCGGTTTGGTAGCATATACTCCTTTGAATCCAGCTTCCAGCAAGAGCGCTTTGTCTTTCACGCATCCGGCAATCGCTATGACAGGTATTCCCCTCGAAAGTCCCATTTTCAGAATCTTTCCCGGGACCTTTCCCATTAGGCTTTGTCGGTCGATGCGTCCTTCTCCCGTAATAATAAGGTCAGCGCCTGTCATACGTTCCTCAAACCGGCTGATATCCAGCAATAAATCCGCTCCGGATTTTAGTTCTGCCTGCAAAAAAGCCATCATTCCACCGCCCATGCCACCGGCAGCACCGCTTCCTGGTATTCTTCTGATGTCTTTTCCTGTATGTATATCTATAATAGAAGCAAAATGTCGCATCCCTTTGTCTAGTGCGGCTATCATTGCATTGTCAGCTCCCTTCTGACGAGCAAAAACGTGGGCAGCCCCTTCGGGACCATCAAAGGGATTTTGTACATCACAAGCCACTGTAAAGCGAGCTTTGGCTAGTAAGGGGTGTTTTTGAGAGTCGTCAATGCTTGCAATCTGCTCCAGAATCTTTCCTCCATGTCCTAGTACGTTCCCATCTGCATCCAGAAAGCGGAAGCCAAGGGCTTGCAGCATGCCGGTGCCGGCATCGTTGGTAGCGCTGCCGCCAATCCCTAATATAATATGGGTACATCCCTTTTCCAATGCATCGACTATCAGTTCCCCTGTGCCGTAGGTTGAAGTTTCCCAAGGATTCCGTTGGTTTTCACGGATGAGGGGCAGTCCACTGATGCTGGCCATCTCGATAAAGGCGGTACGTCCGTCGGATGAGATTCCGTAGGAAGTTGTTGTCCGTTCCATGCAAGGGTTGTGAGCTTCCAAGGAGTGCGTAGTGCCTCCGATAACATTCAGCATGACTGAGAGCATACCCTCGCCTCCGTCTGCAATCGGAATCAACTCCGTTTGGCAGTCGGGAACTTTTGTGCGGATGGCTTCGATCGCGGCTGTTCCAGCTTCGGTAGAGGTGAGGCTTCCTTTGAAAGAGTCTGTGGCTATGATAATTTTCATATTTTAAAGTATTGATGTGGTAAAGATATAAAAAACTAGGGAAAGGAACTTTTTTAAAATTAAAATAAACGAATTCTTCTGTTTGTAACGGGCGTAAGAGGTGTAACTGTTTCATGTCATAGATTTCAAACTAGGCTACAAACGGTTGCTCCTCGGTAATACGAGTGACAGTAAAAATGGGAAATTCCTTGTATATGCGCGCGCAATAAATAATAATGTGAGCCGGGTTTAGGATAAAAAATAAGTCCAGAAAATGAATTTAGTTTAAGTTGCTGTTAATCAGCGTTGCTAAATTTAATGAAGAAAAAACTTCAAAAAAAAGGTGAGAATGTTTTGTGGGTATTGAAAAAAGCTCTACCTTTGCATCCGCTTTCCGAAAGAAAGCCGTTAAAGAAGAGTTCTTTGAAAGATTTAGATATAAACAAGCAAGTAGTACAAAAAGCTTACTTAGGTAAGAAAACAGA
>SUXY01000069.1 GCA_015060705.1 Bacteroides sp.
GGATGTGCAGACCTTACAAGTAGAAACGTTGGTGGCAGAAGACGGCTTCTTGAGTGGAGCAAGCTTTTCACCGGATAATACACAAATCCTCTTGACGGGTTCTCCGGAAACTCTTGGAGGCATCGGGTTGAACTTGCCGGAAGGATTGATCCCCAATCAATACGACTATCAGATGTACATCATGAATTTGGCCGACAAGAAGATTACTCCGATGACTAAGGACTTCCATCCGAGCGTACAACAAACCGTTTGGAGCAAGACTGACGGACAGATTTACTTCACAGCCGAAAACCGTGACTACATCAGCCTCTATCGCATGAATCCGGTGAATGGAAAGATTCAGCAACTCGAAGCGAAGGAAGATTTGGTGAAGGGCATTAGCTTGGCAGACAATGCACCGGTCATGGCTTATTATGGTCAGGGAGCAATGAACTCCGATCGTCTCTATACCTTCGATACCAAGAAGGGAAAAACCGCATTGGTGGAAGACCTCAGTAAGGATATCTTGAAAGATGTGGAGTTGGGTGAATGTCATGCCTGGAATTTCGTCAGCTCTCGTGGAGACACCATCTATGGTCGCTATTACTTGCCTCCACATTTCGATGCATCGAAGAAATATCCGATGATTGTGAACTATTACGGTGGATGCAGTCCTACGGAACGTAATTTCGAAAGCCGTTATCCGCACCATGCGTATGCAGCTCTTGGCTATGTGGTGTATGTGGTCTTGCCAAGCGGAGCCAGTGGTTTCGGTCAGGAATTCGGTTCCCGTCACGTGAACACTGCCGGTGAAGGTCCTGCTCAAGACATTATCGAAGGTACCAAGAAGTTCTGCGAAGAGCATGCGTTTGTCAATGCCAAGAAGATTGGTTGTATCGGTGCATCGTATGGTGGTTTCATGACACAATACTTACAAACTAAGACGGATATCTTTGCAGCTGCCATATCACATGCCGGCATCAGTGACCACACCAGCTATTGGGGTGAAGGTTATTGGGGCTATTCATATAGTGAGGTAAGTATGGCGAACAGCTATCCTTGGACCCGCAAGGACTTATATGTAGACAGAAGTCCACTTTTCAATGCCGACAAGATTCATACTCCTTTGCTTTTCGTGCATGGTGATAAGGACATGAATGTACCGGTGGGAGAAAGTATCCAGATGTATACCGCCTTGAAACTCCTCGGTCGTGAAACAGCCATGGTCTTGGTGACCGGTCAGGATCACCACATTGTGGACTATGGTAAGCGTATCCAATGGCAGAACACCATTTGGGCTTGGTTTGCTAAATGGTTGCAAGACGACCCGACCTGGTGGAATGCAATTTATGCTCCAAAAGCTTTATAAAAACTTAAAAATCATATCATGGAAAATCAACAAAGTAAAATGTATCTCATCAGTATAGTTGTAGTGGCTATTCTGGGTGGTCTGCTCTTCGGGTATGATACCGCTGTTATTTCTGGTGCCGAAAAGGGACTTCAAGCATTCTTCTTGGGGGCATCCGATTTTGTGTATACCGATGCCATGCACGGCTTCACTTCTTCCAGTGCCTTGATTGGCTGTATTTTGGGTAGTGCTATCTCAGGCTATATGGCTTCTAACTTCGGTCGTAAGAAATCGTTGATATTTGCAGGTATCTGTTTCTTCTTGTCGGCTTTAGGTTCTTACTATCCGGAATTCTTGTTCTTCGATTATGCCCAGCCTTCGTATAGTCTGCTGGTAGCATTCAATGTCTATCGTGTGTTGGGTGGTATTGGTGTAGGTTTGGCATCCGCTATTTGTCCGATGTACATTGCCGAAGTTGCTCCATCGAATATCCGTGGTACATTGGTTTCATGGAACCAGTTTGCCATCATCTTCGGTCAGTTGGTGGTGTATTTCGTAAACTTCCTGATTTTGGGAGAACATACCAATCCGATTATTGAAAAGACCGCTCAAGGTGTATACAATGTAGTCGCTGGATCCGATCCTTGGACCATTGAAACCGGATGGCGTTATATGTTTGGTAGTGAAGCGATACCTGCCGGTCTCTTTGCCTTGCTCATTTGTTTCGTACCAGAAACTCCACGTTATTTGGCGATGTGCGGTCAAGACGAGAAGGCGCTGAATGTATTGACCCGTATCAATGGATTGGAACGTGCCAAGGCTATCCTGCATGAAATCAAGGCAACTGCCGAGGAAAAGACAGAACGTTTGTTTACATACGGATGGGTGGTAATCTTCGTGGGTATTATGTTGTCTGTATTCCAACAAGCGGTAGGTATTAATGCAGTCCTTTATTTTGCTCCTCGTATTTTTGAATCCATGAATATGGGTAACCCGATGGTTCAGACCGTGATTATGGGTATTGTCAATATCCTATTTACGTTGGTTGCTATCTTTACGGTGGAAAAATGGGGACGCAAGCCGTTGCTCATCTATGGTTCTATCGGTATGGCTATCGGTGCAGCCGGTGTAGCTTTGAGTAACTTGTGGGCATTGCCTCCATTGGTATCTGTAGCTAGTATCATGGTTTATTCTGCATCGTTCATGTTCTCTTGGGGACCGATTTGCTGGGTACTTATCTCTGAAATCTTCCCGAATACCATCCGTGGTGGTGCTGTTGCGATTGCCGTTGCTTTCCAATGGATTTTCAACTTTATCGTATCGTCTACTTTTGTACCGATGTACAATATGCAGTTGCCGGGTATGGAAAACTTCGGACATATCTTCGCATATGCGCTTTATGGTGTTATTTGTGTGATTGCCGCTATCTTTGTATGGAAAATGGTTCCAGAAACCAAAGGCAAGACACTGGAAGACATGAACAAGCTTTGGAAGAAACAATAATCAATCATGGAAAAGGCTGCCATTTGGCAGCCTTTTTTTATTTTAATTTCTTGAATCCATAAACCGCTTTTTCACCAAGCTCTTCTTCGATGCGGAGCAATTGGTTATACTTCGCCATTCGGTCGCTTCGGCTCAAAGAACCCGTCTTAATTTGTCCACTATTCGTAGCTACGGCAAGATCGGCAATGGTGGCATCTTCCGTTTCACCGGAACGATGGCTGACAATGGCGGTATAGCCGTGACGATGAGCCAAGTCGATGGCATCAAGCGTTTCACTCAAAGTTCCGATTTGATTTACCTTGATTAGGATGGAATTACCACAGCCCTCCTGAATCCCCCGACTGAGAAACTTGACGTTGGTTACAAACAAGTCGTCGCCTACCAATTGACATTTATGTCCTAAACGCTCAGTAAGCATCTTCCAACCTTCCCAATCGTTTTCTGCCATCCCGTCTTCAATCGAATCAATAGGATAGTTCTTGCACAATTCTTCCAAATAATTTACTTGTTCGTAAGAAGTACGGATAGCAGCATCCAGACCTTCGAATTTGGTGTAATCGTAAATACCGTCACAATAGAATTCAGAGGAAGCACAGTCAAGTCCGATAGTGATGTCTTTTTGGGGTTCATAGCCCGCAGCCTTAATTGCTTTCAGAATGCAGTTCAACGCATCTTCAGTACCCTCTAGAGAAGGTGCAAAGCCTCCTTCATCACCAACAGCAGTACTCATATTACGTTTCTTCAAAACCTTCTTCAATTCATGAAAGACTTCGGCTCCCATACGAAGCGCTTCGCTGAAGTTTCTTGCACCTACCGGTCGAATCATAAATTCCTGAAATGCAATCGGTGCATCCGAATGAGAACCTCCGTTGATAATATTCATCATTGGAACCGGTAGGATATACGTATTGGAACCACCGATGTAACGGTAGAGTGGGATTTGCAGATAATTAGCAGCTGCCTTAGCTACAGCTAACGATACTCCAAGAATGGCATTGGCACCCAACTTGCTTTTAGTATGTGTACCGTCCAATTCAAGCATCGCATGATCAATACCTCGTTGGTCCAATACACACATTCCTTTCAATGCCGGTTCAATATCGTAATGGATATGTTTAATCGCTTTCTGTACTCCTTTTCCTGCATAACGGGAACGGTCATTGTCACGAAGTTCCAAGGCTTCATTTTCGCCTGTTGATGCTCCAGACGGCACCGATGCCCGTCCCATAATTCCATTTTCGAGAATAACATCTACTTCAATCGTTGGGTTACCACGTGAATCCAAAATTTCTCTTCCTTTTATCTTTTCAATTTTCATAATCGTCTAATTGATTTATTGCAAAGAAACGAAAATCGCCTGAAACTTGTTCGTTTCAGGCAATTGAATTATTCAATAACTTGATAGATGTGTGGCAAATTTCGTCCTTCATGGTCATAGTCAAGACCATAACCTACAATAAAATCGTCTTCGATGTCGAAGCACCGATAGTCGATTTTGAGGTCTACCTTCAGGCAACCCGGTTTGACGAAGAGTGAAGTGATATAAACTTCTTTCGGTTTCTTTTCGCCCAACATGTGAAGCATCTCCTTCATCGTATAACCTGATTCGATGATGTCTTCCACAATCACCACGGTACGTCCGGTTACGTTTTCGTTCAAACCGATAAGCTGTCTCACCTGTCCGGTACTGCTAGTTCCCTCATACGATGACATCTTAACGAATGTGATTTCGCATGGGAAGTTGATGTCGCGCAACAGGTCTGCCGCAAAAATGAAGGAGCCGTTAAGAATGACCAGGAAGAGTGGGTTCTTCTTGCGCAAATCTTCGTCGATTTGGGCTGCCACTTCCTTGACTCTTGCCTTGATTTTTTCTTCCGAGATATATAGGGCAAATTTCTTGTCCTTGACTTGTACAACGGTATTCATATCTTTATTTTTAAATGTAGATGATTACAAAAGTTTAAAAAGTCCACTTGGCGGCTAATGTTGGGATGGCATAGAAACGGTCATTCAAACCGTCTGTTGGCCAAACCTGATTCTTGGTCAATTCAAGTTCTGTTCCTAAGCTAAGCTTAAAGTCATCGTCCACGCTGTCGAGGGCGGCTAAATTCACCCAGAACTGTGGTTCGCTACTGAACACCAAATTTCCTTTTACGCTGCCGTCATGCCAAAGATCGGCATAACCGCTGAATGTGCAAACACCTTTCGCAAAATGGATTCCCCATACAATAGTTGCTTGCCAACTATGTTTGGATCCTACTTGTTGTTTAGCCAAATATTTATAGAGCAATTGCAAAGAGAATGTCTTGCTGAAGTCCTTGTTCGCCCAATTCCAGGCAGCACCTGCCAAATAAGCGTCGTTATAGCTTCCGCTTCCCGACAAACCGCCGTTGTATTCTACGTGAATGGCTATAGGAGCTTTCCAAAAGCGAAGTTCACGGGAAAACTCAGCATATGCGCTTTCCATGCTGTTATCTGCAAAGTTTCCGTCTACAAAGAAATAGGTGCTACCCCATTTGTCGGCTTTGAAGTTTTCGACGGTGGCTGTCCAGTGTGCACGGTTAGAGAGTTCGTTGCCATAAAGTGCATCTGCAAAGTCATAGTGCATCTGCACGTTCAGTTGTGCTAGCATCGGTAGGGATGCGAGAATAGTCAATGCTGTGAGAAGTATTCTTTTCATAATTGTACGTTTTTATACTAGGAATTTGATGAGGAAGAAAATGGCGAGGATATACATGCCGACAGTCATCTTCTTGTAGTTCCCGCTTAATAAGTTAATGAATATATAGCTGAGGTGTCCTAAAACGATACCTTCGGAAATGCTGTAAGTGAGCGGCATCAGTAGCACACAGATAAAGGCTGGAATGGCTTCGGCATAGTCATCGAAGTTGATTTTTAGCACTGAACTCATCATCATCAAACCTACCAATACCAATACAGGGGTAGTGGCAGCAGCAGGGATGGCAAGGAAGAGCGGTGCAAAGAACAAAGCCAATAGGAAGCAGATACCAGTAACAAAAGCGGTCAGTCCGCTTCGTCCGCCCTCGTTTACACCGGCAGCACTCTCTACATATACGGCTACGGTACTAGTACCCATAACGGCTCCGGCAGCAGTAGAAACAGAATCGACCATAAACACTTCTTTCAGGTGCGGAATCTTACCGTCTTCCTTGATTAAACCGGCACGATTGGCTACACCGATGACGGTACCGATACAGTCGAACAGGTCAACGAACAGAAAGGTGAAAACGATGATGACCATTTCTTTTGTAAAGATTTGGCTCCATTCGAATTGCATGAAAATAGGTTCGATGGAAGGAGGAGTGCTGAACACGCCGTTGATTTGGGTTACTCCCAAAGGGATACCGATAAGGGTTGTGGCTAAAATGCCCCAAAGCAGTGCACCCTTCACATTCTTGACCAGCAGAATGGAGGTTACGATGATACCGATCGCTCCCAAGAGGGCAGAACCGGTAGTCAAATCGCCCAAGCTAACTAAAGTGGCGTCATTGTTCACGATAATACCGGCACCTTGCAAGCCAATGAAGGCAATGTAAAGCCCAATACCCGCACTGATGGCATTCTTCAGTGCATTGGGGATGACATCCACAATCTTCTCGCGTAGGTTGGTTACAGTCAGCAGAAGGAAGACAAGTCCTTCCAAGAATACAGCAGTCAGTGCAAACTGCCATGAATACCCCATTACTAAACAAACAGTATAGGCAAAAAAAGCGTTCAGTCCCATACCCGGTGCAAGAGCAAGGGGAAGTTTGGCATAAAGCGCCATAAAGATAGTAGGCAAAGCCGACATCAATACGGTAGTGGTGAACAAAGCTCCTTTATCCATTCCTGTTTCGCCCAAGATATTCGGATTGACGGCTAGGATGTACGCCATTGTCAAGAATGTGGTGATTCCTGCTGTTATTTCAGTGCGTACGGTTGTTTCTTTCGTGTTGAAAGCAAATAGTTTTTCAAGCATACGATGTTTAAATATTGATTAATGTTCACAAAGCTACGTATTATTTTTGTTTTTTAGGGAAGATTTCACTTTTCTTTCTGAAAAACGGGTCAAAACGATTAAAAAGTGTAACTTTGTCCAACTTTAAATTATTATAGCGATGAAAGCTCTGAAAGAACGGATATTGAAGGACGGGCGTTGTTTTCCCGGAGGCATATTGAAAGTGGATAACTTCATCAACCATCAGATGGATCCCATTCTGATGAAGTCGATGGCAGTAGAATTTGTACGTCGTTTTGCCAGTACAAAAATTAATAAGGTGTTGACAGTTGAGGCTAGCGGTATTGCTCCTGCCATTATGGTGGGCTATCTGTTGGAACTTCCGGTGGTATTTGCCAAGAAACGTAAGCCAAGTACCATGGAGAATATGTTGGTGACTGAGGTTTTCTCGTTCACTAAGAATCAGACATACACGGTATGTGTAAGCAAGGATTATTTGCAACCAGGTGATAAAGTATTGTTTATCGATGACTTTTTAGCCAATGGTAATGCTGGAAAGGGAATGATAGACTTGGTGAAGCAAGCTGGTGCTGAGTTGGTCGGCATGGGTTTCTTGATTGAAAAAGCTTTCCAAAAAGGAGGAGAGATGCTTCGTCAGACGGGTATTCACGTGGAATCATTGGCTATCATTGAAAGTTTGGACGATTGTCAGATCAAGTTGAAGGAAGATTAACAGGAAATGGAAAACATGAATAATGAAACGCCGAAAGGCTTGATTTATGGTTTAGAGGCACGTCCACCTTTGCGTGACACTTTGTTTGCTGCATTGCAACATTTGTTGGCCATCTTTGTAGCCATTATTACACCTCCTCTTATTATTGCTGGTGCTTTGAAACTCGATTTGGAAACAACCGGTTTCTTGGTTTCAATGTCTTTATTTGTTTCTGGAGTTGCTACTTTTGTGCAATGTCGTCGGTTAGGTCCAGTGGGATGTGGTCTGCTCTGTGTACAAGGTACCAGCTTCTCGTTTATCGGTCCTATCATTGCTGCAGGATTGGCTGGTGGACTTCCTGCTATTTTCGGAGCGACCATAGCCGGTTCGGTGGTGGAAATGTTGGTTAGCCGTGTATTGAAATATATGCGTCGTATCATCACTCCGTTGGTATCGGGTATTGTGGTGACCTTGATTGGGTTGAGTCTGATTAAAGTTGGCATCACCGCTTGTGGTGGGGGAGAAGCAGCTAAGGCGGCAGGTACATTCGGTTCCATTGAATATGTAGGTTTGGCTGCATTGGTGCTTGCGCTCATCATTTTCTTCAATCGCAGCAGTAATCACTATCTACGCATGAGTTCCATTGTTATCGGTCTTGTTATTGGTTACGTGGTGTCATGGGCAATGGGAATGGTGAACTTTTCGGATATTCCTGATTTTGGAAACCTGAATATTCCTATACCTTTTAAATATGGTGTCTCATTCGATTTGTCTGCTATTGTTTCATTGGGGTTGGTATATCTCATCACAGCGATTGAAGCATACGGTGACATTACTGCCAATTCGTTGATTTCTGGTCAGCCAGTGGAAGGCGAAAAGTTTATGAAACGTGCGTCGGGAGGTATCTTGGCTGATGGTTTCAATTCGATGTTGGCAGGTATATTCAATTCCTTCCCGAATTCTATTTTTGCACAGAATAACGGGATGATTCAGTTGACGGGGGTAGCCAGCCGTTATGTGGGATATTTCATTGCCGGTATGTTGGTGTTGTTGGGCTTGTTCCCGGTAGTAGGATTGATTTTCTCGTTGATGCCCGAGCCGGTATTGGGAGGAGCCACATTGCTGATGTTCGGTACGGTAGCGGCGGCAGGTATCCGCATCATCGCTTCGCAGGACATCAATCGCAAGGCAACGTTGGTGATAGCCATCAGCTTTAGTTTTGGTCTTAGTGTGGAGTTAGTTCCTGAGATTCTCTCTCAACTACCTGAAACAGTACGCAATATATTTTCTTCGGGAATTACTACGGGTGGTGTGATGGCTATTTTGACTAACGCATTGATTCAAATAAAAGAAGATTGATTGTAATTTTTGGCGAAAAGTTTCTATACTTTTCGCCATTTTTTCGTATTTTTGCGTCCTAAAAACAAAGATACATATTTATAAAATCGTATGGGTGGTTTTTTTGGAACAGTCAAGAAGACTGAATGCGTGACCGACTTGTTCTACGGCACGGATTATAATTCACATGTAGGAACAAAAAGAGGCGGTATGGTAACCTATGCCGAAGGTTTAGGATTCATGCGCTCGATCCATAGTTTGGAAAACGCTTATTTCCGTAACAAGTTCGAAGATGAACTTTCAAAGTTCAAAGGAAACTCCGGTATCGGAGTCATCAGTGACACAGACCCTCAACCAATCTTAATCAATTCACATTTGGGCAAGTTTGCTATTGTGACAGTAGCTAAGGTAAACAATATGCCTGAACTTGAAAAAGAATTGTTGGCAAAAAACATGCACCTCTCAGAAATGAGTCTCTCAAAAACCAATCAAACGGAATTGATTGCCCTTCTTATTATACAAGGTAAAGACTTTGTGGATGGCATCGAAAACGTGTTCCGCAAAATCAAAGGCTCTTGCTCAATGTTGATTCTTACCGAAGACGGTATCATTGCTGCACGAGACCAGTGGGGACGTACGCCGATTGTGATTGGTAAGAAGGATGGAGCATATGCAGCCACCAGCGAAAGTACTAGTTTCCCGAACTTGGATTATGAAATAGAAAAATATGTAGGCCCAGGTGAAATTATCCGCCTCCGTGCCGATGGTATGGAGCAAATGCGCAAGCCGAACGAAGGTATGCAGATTTGTTCTTTTTTGTGGGTATATTATGGGTTCCCTGTTTCTTGTTACGAAGGACGCAATGTGGAGGAAGTTCGTTTCGCCAGTGGTTACAAAATGGCAAAGCAGGATGTATCGGAAGTGGATTGTGTATGCGGAATTCCTGACTCGGGAATCGGTATGGCAATGGGATATGCCGAAGGAAAGAATGTGCCTTATCACCGTGCCATCACTAAATATACTCCTACTTGGCCACGAAGCTTTACTCCTGCTAATCAGGAAATGCGTTCGTTGGTAGCCAAAATGAAGCTGATTCCTAATCGGGCGATGATGGATGGTAAGCGTGTCCTTTTCTGCGACGACTCTATCGTGCGTGGAACCCAACTTCAGGACAATGTGGACGAAATGTTCAATTATGGTGCGAAGGAAGTACACATGCGCATTGCTTGTCCGCCGTTGATTTATAGCTGTCCGTTCATCGGTTTTAGCTCGTCAAAAGGAGACCTTGAACTGCTTTCCCGTCGTGTTATCAAGGATTTGGAAGGTGATGAAAACAAGGATCTCGATAAATATGCTACAACAGGTTCCCCTCAATACGAGCGTTTGGTCGAAGAAATTAGAAAGCGTTTTGGGTTGACTTCTTTGAAGTTTAATACATTGGAGATTTTGATTGAGGCAATAGGGCTGCCTAAATGTAAGGTTTGTACCCATTGCTTTGATGGATCTAGCCATTTTTAAAAAGATAAAAAGTAAACTTAACATAAAAAGAGCGTTGAATTGTTTGGCAGTTCAACGCTCTTTTCCTATTTTTACACTCGTTGAATATAAACAATGAAGGACATGAATTTAGTAGAACGTTTTTTAAGATATGTAAGTTTCGATACTCAGTCAGATGAGAACAGTGGAGTTACTCCTAGTACACCGAAACAAATGGTATTTGCTCAGTATTTAAAGAATGAGTTGGAGGCTTTGGGATTGGAAGAAATCGAATTGGATGAATATGGTTATTTGTATGCCACTCTTCCCGCCAATACTGATAAAGAAATACCAACTATCGGTTTTATTGCCCACATGGATACGAGTCCGGATATGAGCGGTGCGAATGTAACTCCTCGCATTGTACATAATTACGATGGAAGCGATATCGTGCTTTGCGAAGAAGAAAACATTGTCTTGGCTCCGGCACAATTCCCTGAATTGCTCGACCATAAGGGTGAAGACCTCATTGTGACTAATGGTAAGACCCTTTTGGGCGCAGATGACAAGGCAGGTATTGCTGAAATTGTAACAGCTATTGTGTACTTGCAGCAACATCCCGAAATCAAGCACGGAAAGATTCGCGTCGGTTTCAATCCGGATGAAGAAATCGGTATGGGTGCTCATAAGTTTGATGTAGAAAAATTTGGTTGTGAATGGGCATATACCATGGATGGTGGCGAAGTTGGAGAATTGGAATTTGAAAACTTCAATGCGGCTGCTGCCAAGGTGATTGTGAAAGGTCGTAATGTACATCCGGGATATGCCAAGAACAAGATGGTGAATGCAATTCGTGTAGCCAATGAATTCATGAGTTTGCTCCCTGGTAATGAAACACCGGAATGTACCGAAGGTTACGAAGGTTTTTATCATGTGGTAGGTATTGAAGGCGAAGTGGAACAAGCTACCATTACTTATATTATCCGTGATCATGACCGTGCAAAGTTTGAAGCACGCAAGGAATGTATGCAGGCTTGGGGCGAGGCTATTAATGCCAAGTATGGTGCAGGAACAGTGACTGTTGAACTGAAAGACCAATACTACAACATGCGTCAACAGATTGAACCGGTGATGCATATTATCGATACTGCTTTCAAGGCGATGGAGGAAGCGGGTGTCACTCCGAAGGTAAAAGCCATTCGTGGTGGTACCGATGGCGCCCAACTTTCGTTCAAAGGATTGCCTTGTCCGAATATCTTTGCCGGTGGACTGAATTTCCACGGACGTTATGAATTCGTACCTATCCAGTCGATGGAAAAGGCCATGATGGTTGTGGTGAAGATTGCAGAATTAGTGGCTAGATAAGATTATAATAACCTTAATATAATTAGAAAAATGAAAACTACTCCGTTTACCGAAACACACATTGCTCTTGGAGCAAAGATGCATGAATTTGCAGGTTATAACATGCCGATTGAATATTCGGGTATCATCGATGAACACATGACCGTTTGTAACGGTGTGGGTGTATTTGATGTTTCTCACATGGGTGAATTCTGGGTAAAGGGCCCGAATGCATTGGAATTCTTGCAACAAGTAACTTCCAATAACGTGGCAATTCTCCCAATCGGTAAGGCTCAATATACTTGTTTCCCGAATGAAGAAGGTGGTATTGTAGATGACTTGATTGTCTATCACTATGAAGACGAAAAGTACTTGTTGGTAGTCAATGCTGCTAACATTGATAAGGACTGGGCATGGTGTACCAGCCACAATACTGTAGGTGCAGAATTGGAAAACTCTTCAGACCGTATGGCTCAGTTGGCTATCCAAGGTCCGAAGGCTACTGAAGTTTTGCAACGCCTTACTCCGGTGAACTTGTCAGAAATACCTTACTATGCATTTGCTGTAGGTGAATTTGCTGGTTGTCCGAATGTGATTATCTCTAATACGGGTTATACCGGTGCTGGTGGTTTTGAATTGTATTTCTATCCGGAAGATGGTGCCAAGATTTGGGATGCTATTTTTGAAGCAGGTGCTCCGGAAGGTATCAAACCAATTGGTCTCGGTGCTCGTGATACTCTTCGTTTGGAAATGGGCTTCTGTCTCTATGGCAATGACTTGAACGATACGACTACTCCGCTTGAAGCTGGTCTCGGTTGGATTACCAAGTTTGTTGAAGGTAAGAACTTTACAGCTCGTGCTATTCTTGAAAAGCAGAAGGCAGAAGGTATAACTCGTAAGCTTGTGGCATTCGAAATGGTTGACCGTGGTATTCCACGTCATGGCTATAAATTGGTAAATGCAGAAGGTGAAGAAATTGGTGAAGTAACCAGTGGTACGATGTCTCCGACCCGTAAGATTGGTATCGGTATGGGTTATGTAGCAAAGGCTTATTCTGCTCTTGACACTGAAATCTTTATTGATGTTCGTGGTCGCAAGTTGAAAGTAAAGGTTGTTAAGGCACCTTTCCGCAAGTAAATTGTAATGGATTAAATAAAAGGTCCGGATTATTGATAGATAATTCGGACCTTTTTCTTCTTTTTTTTATAAATTATCTACATTTGTGTGGTAAATGAAAAACAAATGTCAGAATTAGCTCCTCTTATTAGTGATTTGGCACTTATCTTGATTTGTGCCGGTGTGATGACGCTCGTTTTCAAGCGTCTTAAGCAACCTTTGGTGTTAGGGTATATTGTTGCCGGATTTTTGGCTAGTCCACATTTCACGCTCACTCCCTCTGTTATCGATACGGCCAGCATCCATACGTGGTCGGAAATTGGTGTAATCTTCCTGCTCTTTGCCCTTGGCTTGGAGTTCAGCTTCAAGAAGTTGGTGAAGGTAGGCGGTACGGCGGTCATTGCGGCCTGTGCCATCATCTTCTCGATGATTATGATTGGGATGACGGTGGGGTGGACATTCGGATGGAAATCGATGGACTGCCTGTATCTTGGGGGTATGCTGGCGATGTCCTCTACTACCATTATCTACAAGGCGTTCGATGATCTGGGCCTGCGACAACAACGGTTTGCGGGCTTGGTGCTCAGTATCTTGATTATCGAGGACATCCTGGCCATCGTCCTGATGGTGTTGCTCAGCACCGTGGCGGTCAGTCAGAACTTCGAGGGAGGCGAGATGGTGTTCAGCATCGGCAAGCTCGTGTTCTTTCTCATTCTTTGGTTTGTGGTGGGCATCTATCTGATTCCGATTTTCCTGAAACGTTCGAAGAAGTGGGTGAGCAGCGAAACGATGCTGATTCTTTCGTTGGCTATGTGTTTCGGAATGGTGGTCTTGGCTGCTAAAGTGGGCTTCTCACCGGCTTTTGGTGCCTTCATCATGGGGTCCATATTGGCCGAAACCGTCGAAGCTGAAAACATTGAAAAGTTGGTGGCTCCTGTGAAAGATTTGTTTGGTGCCATATTCTTTGTGTCGGTTGGGATGATGGTAGACCCGGCAATGATTGTGGAGTATATTGGTCCTATTATCACGATTACATTAGCCATTCTTTTGGGACAGACCATCTTCGGTACGTGTGGCGTGATTCTCTCCGGCCAGCCCTTGAAGGTGGCGATGCAATGCGGTTTCAGCTTGACGCAAATCGGTGAGTTCGCATTCATCATCGCTTCGTTGGGTGTGAGCCTGAATGTGACGAGTAGTTTCCTTTATCCTATCGTGGTGGCGGTGTCGGTCATCACCACTTTCCTTACTCCTTATATGATACGCTTGGCGGTGCCTGCCTACAACTTCGTGGAGAAGAAGATGCCGGAGAAGTGGAAGTTGATGTTGGAACGTTATACAGCAGGGTCGCAGACGGTAAATAGCGAGAATTATTGGAAGAAACTGTTGATGGATATTTCGAAGATTGTGGCTATTTATATGGTGCTTTGCATTGCGGTCATTCTTCTTTCCTTCCAGTTCGTGATGCCGTTCTTCCGCTTGGTGATGCCGGAATTTTGGGCAAAGATGGCAGGTGCTACATTTATGATTGTCTGCATCTCGCCGTTTCTCCGTGCCATCGTGATGAAGAAAAACCATAGCATTGAGTTTCAGGCGTTGTGGAATGACAACCGTTTCAATCGTGCCCCGTTGGTTTCTACCATTGTCTTCCGTATGATGATTGCGGTGGGCTTCATCCTTTTCATCATCAAGAGTTTGTTCCAGGCTTCCACAATGCTGGTCATTGCCATCGCTTTGGTGTTGGTGGTGTTGATGGTGCTCTCCCGCCGGTTGAAGAAACATTCCATCATTATGGAGCGTACGTTTATCCAGAACCTCAACTTCCGAGATACACACGAAGAGTTTCAGGGCAAGAAGCGTCCGAAGTACGAA